>NZ_JBWJFQ010000081.1:0-626 GCF_057784235.1 Mesorhizobium sp. CNPSo 4670
CTGATCGGCGGAGGCGGCGAGGACAATCTGAATGGTGGCGACGGTTCGGATACGGCCTCTTATGCAAGCGCTGCCGCAGGCGTCATTGCGAACCTCTCAAATCACAAGGTCAATACCGGCGACGCCAACGGCGACAGCTATACCCTCATCGAAAACCTGACCGGATCGAGCCATACGGACCAGCTCTACGGCAACGATGTTGCCAATATTCTGGATGGCGGCATCGGTGCCGATACCATGACCGGCGCACAGGGCAGCGACTCGTACTACGTCGATAATGCCGGCGACATCGTCAGTGAGAGCACCGCCGGTGCCGACGGCACCGACACCGTCAACGGCTATATCTCGATCAACCTCGGCGATGGCAACCACTTCACGGGCAACATCGAGAACGTCGCACTGCGCAGTGCGGCCTCCATCGACGCCACCGGTAACAGCCTGGCCAACGTGCTGACCGGCAATTCCGGCGACAATTTGCTGGACGGCAAAGGCGGCGCCGACACGATGAGCGGAGCGCAGGGCGACGACACCTACTTCGTCGACAATGCCGGCGATATCGTCAGTGAAAGCACCGCCGGCGCCAACGGCACCGATACCGTCAACAGCTACATCTCGATCAACCTCAG
>NZ_JBWJFQ010000082.1:0-619 GCF_057784235.1 Mesorhizobium sp. CNPSo 4670
GCAACCGGCGATACCGGAGCCACGGGCTCTACCGGTGCCACAGGTTCGACTGGGGCAACTGGAGCCACAGGCGCGACCGGTGATACGGGCGCCACGGGTTCGACCGGCGCCACTGGCGATACGGGAGCCACAGGTTCAACTGGAGCAACCGGAGCCACAGGCGCGACCGGTGATACGGGCGCCACGGGTCCGACAGGCGCGACCGGCGATACCGGAGCAACGGGCGCCACAGGTGCGACCGGCGACACGGGAGCCACAGGTTCGACCGGAGCCACAGGTGCGACCGGCGATACCGGCGCGACGGGTTCGACCGGCGCCACTGGCGATACGGGAGCCACTGGCTCGACCGGAGCAACCGGAGCCACAGGCGCGACCGGCGATACGGGCGCCACGGGTTCGACCGGCGCCACTGGCGATACTGGAGCCACAGGTTCGACCGGCTCTACCGGTGCCACGGGTTCCACTGGCGCGACCGGCGACACGGGCGCCACGGGTTCGACAGGCGCCACTGGCGATACGGGAGCGACTGGCTCGACCGGTGCAACCGGAGCCACAGGCGCGACCGGCGATACGGGCGCCACGGGTTCAACCGGAGCAACTGGCGATACCGGAGCAACGG
>NZ_JBWJFQ010000083.1:0-618 GCF_057784235.1 Mesorhizobium sp. CNPSo 4670
CGCAGTTTCAGCGACTATCTGCGTGAGAACAACAAGCCGGGCATTGCTGCTCGGCTTTCCGGCACGTCGTTGGACGGCGATGTCGAGCGCTATAGGAAGGACGGCGGGGGCAATCGGAAAATCGGTGCCGCACTGGCTGATCTGCGAAAATCGCAGGCAGGCGCTAAAGCGATGGAGCTCGAGCGCCATAACCTCCCCGTTCCTGATCCCGAAAACGCGCCGCGGATGGAGCCGATGCCCGTCAGCGGCGCCGCTGCGCAGCACAGCGCGTGGCAGGAAGCGGACAGGTGGCCATAGGAGCTGCCTCCCGTAGAAGGCTACGATCAGGATTTGCTTTGGGAGATGATAGACAAATCCGGCCCGTCGTCTCCCGAGCCAGCCGCGCGCCATGACCAGTCATCAGACCCCGGAGGGTCTATTCGTCACTTGAACTGGGGCTACGACCGCCAGCAGTTCCCCGACAAGCCGATGGGTGCATTTGCCAGCAGCAACCTCCTGCCAGGCGAGGAGGTCCTCATCAACGATGAGCGTGACACAGCTGGGTTGCGGCCAGCGAAGAGGCCGAGGACCCCAGCCAATCTACACGGTCTTGCCATTGAGCGGCAGCTGAGCGAGATC
>NZ_JBWJFQ010000084.1:0-615 GCF_057784235.1 Mesorhizobium sp. CNPSo 4670
TCACCGCGCCGCCGACGTTGATCACGCCGCTCGTCGCCGTATCGCCATCCGCATCCGTCACCGTCGCCGTCACGCCGATCTTGCCGGCCAGCGTCAGCGCGTCGTTGTAGGCCGCCGCCGTCGAACCATCGACCAGGTGTTCGAGCGCGACGTTCTGCACCACCGTCAGCTTGCCGTCCGAGCCGATCGACACCGTGAACGCCGTGTGCGTCCCGCCGGCATCCGTGAAGTGGCCCTCGATCGCCGATCCGACCTGGACCAGCGTGATCGCATGATCGCCCTGTGCCGTCGCCAGCCCGGAGTTCGCATCCGTAACCGACAACGCATAGGCCGTCGTCCCGGCGCCGTCGGCGCCAAAGCTCGACGTCACCGTCACGATCGCCGCAGCGCTCGTTGCCGTCATCAGCGCCGGGTTCAGCACCCCGTCCGTCGTCGAGCCGTTGTTGGTCTCGTCAAGCGTCACCGAGCTGCCGACAACCGCGCTCGTGATCGACGGGCCGTCATCCAGGAAGGTCACCGCGCCGCCGACGTTGATCACGCCGCTCGTCGCCGTATCGCCATCCGCATCCGTCACCGTCGCCGTCACGCCGATCTTGCCGGCCAGCGTCAGCGCGT
>NZ_JBWJFQ010000085.1:0-612 GCF_057784235.1 Mesorhizobium sp. CNPSo 4670
TACCGGCTCTACCGGTGCAACCGGCTCGACCGGCGCCACTGGTTCGACGGGTGCGACCGGCCATACCGGCTCTACCGGTGCGACCGGCGCGACTGGAGCAACAGGTTCGACGGGTTCGACTGGTCATACCGGCTCTACCGGTGCAACCGGCTCGACCGGAGCCACGGGTTCGACGGGTGCGACTGGCCATACCGGGTCGACAGGCTCGACCGGTGCGACTGGCTCTACCGGAGCAACCGGCTCGACCGGCGCCACTGGTTCGACGGGTGCGACCGGCCAGACCGGCTCTACCGGTGCGACCGGCGCGACTGGAGCAACAGGTTCGACGGGTGCGACTGGTCATACCGGCTCTACCGGTGCAACCGGCTCGACCGGCGCCACTGGTTCGACGGGTGCGACCGGCCATACCGGCTCTACCGGTGCAACCGGCTCGACCGGCGCCACTGGTTCGACGGGTGCGACCGGCCATACCGGCTCTACCGGTGCGACCGGCGCGACTGGAGCAACAGGTTCGACGGGTTCGACTGGTCATACCGGCTCTACCGGTGCAACCGGCTCGACCGGAGCCACGGGTTCGACGGGTGCGACTGGCCATACCGGGTCGACAGGCTC
>NZ_JBWJFQ010000086.1:0-603 GCF_057784235.1 Mesorhizobium sp. CNPSo 4670
GACTCGATGCGCATACGGACCTCAGCCCCCTTCGAGCCAAGCGATTCTGGCCATCTTGCCATCCGGGTGCATGACGGCGCTGTCGGTTACAACATGGACCGAACTGCTGTGCTCAAGTCCGCACGTTATGCTTGCGCTTCATGAAGTCCTTGGCGGTCTCGACCGCCACCGCGGCGTCGAGGCAGTAGGCGTCGGCGCCGACGGCCTTGCCGCATTCCTCGTTCCGCGGCGCACCGCCGACCAGCACGACATAATCGTCGCGGATGCCCTTTTCCTTCATCGTGTCGATGACGAACTTCCTATCGGGCATGGTCGTGGTCAGAAGTGCCGACATGCCGATGATGTCGGGCTGGTGCTGCTCGATAGCATCGAGATACTTCTCGACCGCATTGTTGATGCCGAGGTCGATGACGTCGAAGCCGGCACCTTCCATCATCATGCCGACGAGGTTCTTGCCGATGTCGTGGATGTCGCCCTTGACGGTGCCGATGACCATCTTGCCTTGCTTCGGCGCGCCGGTGGCGGCAAGCAGCGGACGCAGGATGAACATGCCGGCCTTCATCGCATTGGCCGACAACAGCACTTCGGGAACGAACAGGATGC
>NZ_JBWJFQ010000010.1:0-249883 GCF_057784235.1 Mesorhizobium sp. CNPSo 4670
TAAGGCTTGTTGAGATTCGGGATTCCCCCTGAGCCTGGATTGTGATTCAAGCTTTGGATGGAACGATTTGTGCTGACGGACGCCCAATGGGCGAAGATGGAACCGCATTGCCTGGGTAAGCCAAGCGATCCCGGACGAAGTGGCGGTGACAATCGCCGCTTCATCGAAGCCTTGCTTTGGATCGTGCGGACAGGAAGTCCGTGGCGTGACCTTCCAGCCTTCTTCGGGAGCTGGAACACCGTTTTTAAGCGCTACCGCGATTGGGTCAAAGCCGATGTTTTCGTTCGGCTTTTCGAAGCCTGTTCGGATGAACCGGACATGGAATACGCCATGGTTGATGCCACCATCGTCAAGGTCCACCGCCACGGACAGGGCGCAAAAGGGGGACTCAAAGCCAGGCCATAGGCCGCTCCAAAGGCGGCATGACAACCAAAATCCTGGCACTCACCGATGCACTTGGCAATCTTGTGCGCTTTGTCCTCTTGCCCGGCCAGCGGTTCGATACGGTCGGCGTTGCACCACTTATCGATGGTGTCTGGTTCGGCGGCTTGATCGCCGACAAAGCCTTCGACAGCAACACCATCATTGCCGATCTGAATGAGCGCGGCGCCAAGATCGTTATTTCACAGCACTCACGTCGTACTTTTCCGCTGCCGCTCGACAAGGAACTCTACAAATGGCGCCACCTCATCGAGAACTTCTTCTGCAAACTCAAGGAATTCAAACGTATCGCCATGCGAGCTGACAAAACCGACCAGAGCTTCGCAGCCTTCATCAATCTCGCAGCCGCCGTCATAAATTCACGCTGAATCTCAACAAGCCTTAGGTCGCCGGACTTCGAGCCGTTGAGCTTGCCCTTGAGCGAGACTTCCTGCGTGTCGACTTGCACTTTGCCGGATGCAGCATCGGTGACCTTGCCTTCGAGCACGTTCAGCGTACCGACGAAATTGGCGACGAACTTGGTTGCCGGACGGTTGTAGATCTCGAACGGCGTGCCGACCTGTTCGGCCTTGCCGCCGTACATGACAGCAATGCGGTCCGAGATCGACAGCGCCTCTTCCTGGTCATGGGTGACGAAGATGGTGGTGATGCCGAGCTTCTTCTGGATGGAGCGGATTTCCTCGCGCAGCGACACGCGCACCTTGGCGTCGAGCGCCGAAAGGGGTTCGTCCAGCAGGAGCAGCTTCGGCTTCGGCGCGATGGCGCGGGCCAGCGCTATGCGCTGCTGCTGGCCGCCCGAGAGCTGGTAGGGATAGCGATCCGCCATCTGCGGCAGTTTGATGATGCCGAGCATCTCGGCGACACGAGCATCGATGTCCGCCCTGGGCATGCCGGCTACCTTCAGGCCGAAACCTATGTTCTGTGCCACCGTCAGGTTCGGGAAGAGTGCGTAGGCCTGGAACACCATGCCGACATTGCGCTGGTTGGGCTTCAGCCTGGTAATGTCCTTGCCACCGACGACGATCTTGCCGGCTGTCGGTTCCTCGAAGCCCGCCACCATGCGCAGCACGGTGGTCTTGCCGCAGCCGGACGGACCGAGGAACGAGACGAATTCGCCACGCTCGACGTCGAGATTGAAATCCTCCACCACCGTGGTGGCACCGAAGGATTTTCGCACGTGCTGGATGGAGAGGAACGGGTCGGCCATGGTGTTGTTCTTTCGATCAGTACTTTTCGATCAATTGGGGCGGTTCGCCGATCTCGGCGCGAAGCGGGACAGGATCTGGATCAGCGACATGCAGCCCCAGGTGATGGCAAAGGCGATGATGGCAAGGGCTGCCGGCTCATAGGCGCGGTTGGCGCCGATGTTCTGTAGATATGGGCCGAAAGCTGGCCGGTTGAGCAGGCTGGCCATGGTGAACTCGCCAATGACGATCGCGAAGGTCAGGAACGCGCCCGACAGCACCGCGATCAGCACATTGGGCAGGATAACGCGCGTGATGATCGTCGACCAGCCGGCGCCAAGGATCTGCGCCGCCTCCGTCAGCGTTCGCACATCGATGGTTCTGAGCCCGGTGTCGACCGCACGGTACATATAGGGCAGTGAAAGCGTGGCATAACCGATAACCAGCAGGGCGTTCGTACCGGTGTCGCTGGCCAGGAACGGCAGCGGCGAGTTCGATCCGTACATCCTGATATAGCCAAAGACGATGACG
This sequence comes from Mesorhizobium sp. CNPSo 4670, assembly GCF_057784235.1. Classification (NCBI taxonomy): domain Bacteria; kingdom Pseudomonadati; phylum Pseudomonadota; class Alphaproteobacteria; order Hyphomicrobiales; family Phyllobacteriaceae; genus Mesorhizobium; species Mesorhizobium sp. CNPSo 4670. Next base: position 2,157 of record NZ_JBWJFQ010000010.1, read on the forward strand.
ATGGCTGGAATGACCAGCGGCAACAGCGTGATGAACTCTACGAGCGGCCGCAACTGCGGCAGGCGCAGCCGGATCCAGTAGGCGGCCGGCACCACGATCAGCACGCCGAGGATGATGGTGAATACGGCGGCAAGCACTGAATAGCCGAACGTCGCCTGGAAGCGAGGATCGCCCAACACCACCTTGTAGGCGTCAAAGGAGTACGCCCCACGCCGCATGCGCATGGAAAACTCCACCGTCGCGATCAGCGGGATGAAGAAATAGGCCGCGCCCAGCGCGAAGACGACCCAGGCCCAGAACTTTCCCGACTTCATTTGAGCCACCTCTCGGAACGGGTCCGGAACCAAATATAGAAGACATTGGCTAGGCCGGTGATGAAGATCATGCCGAAGGCGATCGCGTAGCCAAGATGGGCATTATGCAGCACGTCGCCGCGAATCTGCGCGTAGAGCAGGATCGGCACGATATTGAGCGACGAGCCTGTCAGCGCATAGGCGGTGGCGATGGCGCCGAAGGCGTTGGCGAACAGCAGGATGACCGTGCCAAGGAAACTTGGCCAGATCACCGGAATGACCACCATGCGCCAGTATTGCGCCATGGTTGCACCGAGTGTCGCGGCGGCCTCGCCCCACTCCTTCTTCAAGCCGTCTATTGCCGGCACGATGATCACCACCATCAGCGGGATCTGGAAGTAGACATAGGTCAGCGTCAGCCCCCAGAAAGACAGGATGTTGAAGCCGTGAGCGTAAATGTTGAGGCCGAAAAAGGTGTTCAGGATCACCGTGGCAAGGCCAAGCCGGCCGAGCGTGGCGATAAAGGCGAAGGCCAGCGGCACACCGGCGAAATTGGAAGCGACACCGGAGAAGGTCAACGTTGCGGAGCGTATCCATTCCGGCAGACCGCCGCGCACGATCGCGATGGCGATGGCGAGACCGGCGAAGGCACCAATCAACGATGAGGCAAGGCTGACCTTGATCGAAATCCAGTAGGCGGCAACGATCGACGGCTGCGCCAGTGCTGCGATATTTTCGAAGGTGAACTCACCCGCATCATTCTGGAAAGCGCCCAGCATCAGATAGAGCGTGGGCAAGATCAGGAACATGATGGCAAAGATGAAGAAGGGGGCAACGCCGAACCACTGCGTCGGCAGCCTCATGCTGCGTGCCTCGGCGGGAGGCGCGGTCTTCCCGGTGACAGCGTGGTCTGACATTGGGATATCGGTCATGCGCCGGCTACCGTCTTCGAGAAAAGGAGACCGGGCGACCTCAAGGCCGCCCGGCATGGTATTGGTTACTTGACGTTGGCGCCGACGACCGCATCCCAGTTCTTGGTGATGGCTTCCTTGGACTTGGCTTGCTCGTCCAGCGTCGGGAACACCGCCGCGGCATAGGATTCGGCCGGCGGCAGCTTAGCCAGCACGTCCGCGGGGATCTTGCCGTTCTTGGCAAGGTCGTTGAAGCGGATCGGGTGGCAATAGCCCTTCAGCCAGCCGATCTGGCCTTCGTCGGAATAAAGGTATTCCAGCCACAGCTTGGCAGCGTTCGGATGCGGCGCGTAAGCGCTGATCGCCTGCACGTAGACACCGGCAACGACACCGGTCTTCGGCACGACGACGTCGACGGGCGGGTTGCCCTTCAGCGTGTCACGACCGGCGAGCGCGTTGTAGTCCCAGGTGATCAGGATCGGAGTCTGGCCCTGGGCGAGGGTCGCGGCCTTGCCGATGACCGGGACGAAATTGCCGGCGGCGTTCAGCTTCTTGAAGAAGTCGAGGCCAGCAGTGCCGGCGGCTTCACCAGCAGCGGCGCCCGACGACAGGCCAGCAGCATAGACGCCCTGGATAGCCTGGTTCGACGCGCGCGGATCGCCGGCCAGTGCGACGGTGTTGGCGAATTCCGGCTTCAGCAGATCGGCCCAGTCAGCGGGAGCTTCCTTGACGATGTCCTTGTTCACTTGGAAGGACAGCACGCCGTAATAGTCGCCAGTCCAGTAGCCTTCAGCATCCTTGGCGCTGTCGGGGATCGAGTCCCAGGTCGACACCTTGTAAGGCTGGATCAGACCATCCTTCTTGGCCGACGGGCCGAAGGACAGGCCGACGTCGATGACGTCAGGCGCCTGCGGACCCTTGTTGTCCTTGTTCGCCTTGATTGCCTCGACCTCATCGCCGGAGCCGGCATCGGGGTTGAGTTCGTTGACAGTGATTTCGGGATACTTCGCCTTAAAGCCGGCGATGACGTCACCGTAGCCGCACCAGTCATGTGGCAAGGCGATGGTGGTGAGCTGGCCTTCGGCCTTGGCGGCCTTGACGAGATCGTCCAGCGAAGCCGCGGACGAAATCACCGACGACACCATCAGGGTCGCGGCCGAAAGGGAAAGTACTTTCCCCGTGAATTTGAACATGTGTTCTCTCCGTTGAACTGACGCCGTTGGACGCCTGCGATCCGGTATCGTTTTCATGTGACAGCCAGATGAAAGCTTTGTGAAACCGGCTGCTCGCAGCGCGAAAAGTTAACTCTTTTTAACCGGCTGTAGCAATTAGCCATCACTTATTTTTCCGGCTAATTACTTTCTGCCATGTGTTTCATCCCTTCCCCCTTGGTTTGCCCTGATTTTTCCAGATCAATCTTCAACAAGAAAACCGTCTTACACCGTGCCGGCGATAGCGTTTTCAAGCAAGGTCAGGGCCGCCTTCTTGGTCAGCTTGACCGGGTTGCCGCCTGCGGTCGGATCGACCACCGCCATGTCGGCGATGAGCCCCTTGCGCTTCTTGTCCATGTCGAGCCCCTTGATCAGGCCCGGCAGCGCATGTGGCACCTTGAGTTCCCTACGCAATTTGATGATCGCCTTGGCGAAGCCGTCGAAGCCGCCCTTGATGCCGCAATAGGCGGCAAGCCGCCCGATGCGCTCCTCGATGGAGTCCCTGTTGAAGGCCAGCACATAGGGCATGAACACCGCATTGGTCATGCCGTGATGGGTGTCGTACAGCGCGCCGACCGGATGCGACAGCGAGTGGATGGCGCCCAGCCCCTTCTGGAAGGCGGTGGCGCCCATCGCGGCGGCGCTCATCATATGGGCACGCGCGACGAGATCCTTGCCGTTGGCATAGGCCTTCGGCAGGTTCTCGAAGACCAGACGGACACCTTCGACGGCGATGCCGTCGGCCATCGGATGGTAACCCGGCGCGCAATAGGCCTCGAGGCAATGGGCAAGCGCATCCATGCCGGTGCCGGCGGTGATGAAGCCGGGCATGCCGACCGACAGTTCCGGATCGGCAATGACGATGGCCGGCAGCAATTTGGGATGGAAGATGACCTTCTTGGTGTACGTCGCTTCATTGGTGATGACGCCGGCGCGGCCGACTTCCGATCCGGTACCGGCTGTGGTCGGCACCGCGATGATCGGCGCGATCGCGTCGGAATTGGCGCGCGTCCACCAGTCGTCGACATCCTCGAAGTCCCAAACCGGCCGCGTCTGGCCAGCCTGGAAGGCGATCAGCTTGCCGAGATCGAGCGCCGAGCCGCCGCCGAAAGCGATGACGCCGTCATGCTTGCCTTTCTTGAACACCGCGATGCCGGCGGTCAGATTGGACTCGACCGGGTTCGGCCTCACTTCGGAAAAGACGCCGTAGGGGACCTTGGCATCGTCGAGGATCTTCAGGGTCGAGGCAACGACCGGCAGTTTCGCCAGGCCGGGATCGGTGACGAACAGCGGCCGCTTGATGCCGGTAGCCGCCAACACCTCAGGCAGTTCCTTGATGCGTCCGGCGCCGAAGCGGACGGTGGTGGGGTAGTTCCATTTGGAGATCAGCTTGGACATTTTTTGTCTTTCGAAAAAATCAGATGGCTTCGCGCAGGTGGAACGACTTCGGCCTGGTCAGATTGTCATAGCCGATGGCCGACAGGGCAGCACCCTTGCCGGTGTCCTTGACGCCGGTCCAGACCAGGGCCGGATCGAGGTAGTCGCAGCGGTTCATGAACACCGTGCCGGTCTCGACGCGGTTGCCGATCGCGACGGCATGCTCTGTATCGCGGGTCCAGATCGAAGCGGTCAGCCCATAAGGGCTGTCGTTCATCAGCGCGATCGCCTCTTCATCGTTGCACACCTTCATGATGCCGACGATCGGCCCAAAACTCTCCTCGCGCATGACGCTCATCTGATGGTCGACTTGCGTCAGCACTTCCGGCGCCAGATAGGGCGAGCCGGCCTTGTCATTGGCCACCTTCATGTTGATGTGCGCCACCGCGCCCTTGCGCAGCGCTTCGGCCTTCTGCTCGCGGATCAGGTCGGCGAAACGCGCCTGCGCCATCGGCCCCATCGTCGTTGCCTGGTCGAGCGGATTGCCGACGACGTAGTTCTTGGTCTCGGCGATGAAGCCCTCGACGAACTCGTCATAGACCCTTTCGTGCACGTAGACGCGCTCGATGCCGCAGCAGCACTGGCCGGAATTGTAGAAGGCGCCATCGACCAGATTGGCGACCGCATGATCCATCTTGGCATCAGGCAGCACATAGGCCGGATCCTTGCCGCCAAGCTCGAGGCCGAGTGTCATGAAGGTACCGGCCGCCGCCTTTTCGATGGCGCGGCCGCCGCCGACCGACCCTGTGAAATTGACGTGGTCGATCTTGCCCGAACCGAGCAGCTTCTCGGTCTGCGCATGGTTGAGCACGACGTTCTGGAACACGCCCTTGGGCAGGCCAACCTTGTCGAAAGCCTGTTGGAAGCGCTCGCCAACCAGCAGCGTCTGCGCCGCATGCTTGAGGATGACGGCGTTGCCGGCCATCAGCGCCGGAACGATGGTGTTGACCGCGGTGAGGTAAGGATAGTTCCACGGCGCGATCACCATGACCACGCCGAGCGGGTCCTTCTTTACATAACGCCGGAAGCCGTCCTTCGGGTTGGAAGCCGGCACGGCCTTGAGCGCCGCCTCGGCGATCTCGACCATGTAGTTGGTGCGCTCCTTGACGCCGCCGAACTCGCCGCCATAGCGCACCGGGCGCCCCATCTGCCAGGCGATCTCCGGCACGATCTCGTCGGTCATCGCGACCAGCGCTTCCAGCATCGCCAGCATGTACTTGCCGCGCTCGACGATCGGCGTCTCGGCCCATTTCTCCTGCGCCGCCTTGGCGCGCTCGACCGCGGCATTGATCGCCTGGTCCGTTGCCACGGGCCGCTCGGCGTGAATCGAGCCATCGATGGGGGATTTGAGTTTGACCGTCTCGGTCATTTTGTAAGTCCTCGCATTCTACAACAAAATCTTGTGGCTTGGCGGCGCCCTCGTCCGCCTGCCCGGCACCTTCGCCTCGTATGGTGACGGGGGAAGTGCTCCGGCGCGGGCATCCCCTGCCCGTGTTTGACGGGAGGGGTAGGGTGAGAGGCGGCGCCAACGTTCGCCGGTTAGTTTAATACCGCTCGAACCCCCTGTGCAGCTCCCAATCCGTAATGCGGCGGTCGTATTCGAACTGCTCCCACTTTGCGGTGTGGACATAATGTTCGAGCACGTCCTCGCCGAGCGCCTGCTTGAGCATCTTCGATTTCGCCAGCGTCTCGGTGGCGTCGCGCAGCGTCTTCGGGATCTCCGGCAAACGCGACGCCTGGTAGGCATCGCCGACGAACGGCTGCTGCAGTTCCAGCTTCTCGTCGATGCCGGCAAGGCCGGCGGCGATCAGCGCCGCAAAGGCGAGATACGGGTTGAGGTCGGCGCCGCCGATGCGGCATTCCATGCGGATGCCCTTGGTGCCCTCACCGCACAGCCGGAAGCCGGCGGTGCGGTTGTCTTCGCTCCACATGATCTTGGTCGGCGCGAAGGTGCCTGCCTGGAAGCGCTTGTAGGAGTTGATGTAGGGCGCCAGGAACCAGGTGAATTCCTTGGCGTATTTCAGCTGTCCCGCCGCCCATTGCTGGCCAAGCGCCGACAGCGACCAGTCAGCCTTCTTGTCGAAGAACAGCGGCGTCTTGCCGTCGGCGCTCCACAGCGAATTATGGATATGGCTGGAATTGCCGGCCAGCCCGTAATTGTACTTGGACATGAAGGAAATCGCCTTGCCTTCGGACTCGGCAATCTCCTTGGCACCGTTCTTCAGGATGACGTGGCGGTCCGCCATGTCGAGCGCTTCGGCATAGCGCACATTGATCTCTTCCTGGCCTGGGCCCCACTCGCCCTTGGAGTTCTCGATCGGGATGCCGGCCGCTTCCATCTCGTTGCGAAGCCGGCGCATGACGCCTTCTTCCTTGGTGGTGATGCCGATCTGGTAGTCGCCGATGTAAGGCGAAGCGGTGTCGAGACCCTGCCAGTGTTTCTTGCGGGCGGAATCGTAGGTCTCGTTGAACAGATAGAATTCGAGCTCGGAAGCGAAATAGCCGATATAGCCGCGCTCCGTCAGCCGCTTGACCTGTTTCTTCAGGATGGCGCGCGGCGAATGCGGCAGGTCGTCATGCGTGTGGTGGTCGAGCACGTCGCAGATCACCAGCGCCGTCTTCTCCAGCCACGGAATGCGCCGCAGCGTCGCCAGATCCGGCTTCATGACGAAATCGCCATAGCCCTTCGACCAGCTCGCCGCCTTGTAGCCGGGCACCGGCTCCATATCGATGTCGGCGGCCAGGAGATAGTTGCAGCCATGCGTCTCGTCATGCGCGGAATCGACGAAATACTGCGCCAGGAACCGTTTTCCCGCCAGCCGCCCCTGCATGTCGACGATGCAGGCCAGCACCGTGTCGATCTCGCCACTGGAGACCGCTTTCTTCAACTGATCGAACGAGGAATTTCCGGCCATTCCTTTGGCACTCCAGCGCTTGAGCTTTGAACAGGTTAGACAAAACCATGGCCGGCGCGATGCCGGCCATGGCCAGGATGGTTGATGTCAGTGACCAGTTTCGCCGACGGCCTGTTCCGCCGCCTTGATGGCTGCCTGACGCGCCGCGATGATGTCGCCGAGCGGCGGACCCTGGAACCGGTTCCGTTCGAAGGCGAACCAGACGATCGCCGTCAGGATGAAGAAGCCGACGGTGATGTAGAGCGCCCAATCGTTCGGCGGCTGGATGCCGATGACGAAGATCAGGATCATCGACACGATCGACAGGAAGGCGAACAGCATAAAGACGCCGCGGCCCATGTTCCACGGACCCATCTTGTCCCACTTCGGTGTGCCCCATGCCAGCATGCCGAGCACGATCGGCACGGTGAAGGACAGGAACAGGAAGATGACGGTGCAGGACACGACGATGGTGTAGGCCGAGGTGCCGGCGACCGACACCAGCGTCGAACCCCAGACGAACAGCACCGACAGGATCGACGCCGTCCAGATCGCCGCCACCGGCGTGCGGTAGGTCGGGCTGACCTTGGCGAGTGCCGATGAACCCGGCAGGCCGCCGTCACGCGAGAAGGCGAAGATCATACGCGAGGCAGAGGTCACGGTTGCGAGGCCGCACAGAAGCTGCGCGACGAACACGACGAGGTACACGAACTCCTTGACACCGGGGCTGACGCGCTGGTCGAAGGCCCAGAAGAACACGTTCCAGCCCTGCTTGGCGGCGTCGTCCATGTTCGGGATCATCAGCACGAAGGCGGCCAGGAACAAATAGCCGAAGACGGCCGACCAGATCACCGACATGACCATGGCGCGCGGCACCGAGGAGGCTGCCTTGATGGTTTCCTCGGAGGTGTGCGCGGAAGCATCGTAGCCGGTGATCGTATAGATCGGCAGCAAGAGGCCAAGTGCGAACACCCAGGCATTCGAAACCGACGGCCAGACGCTGGCGCCGGCATCGCCGGAGTAGTTGTGGAAGGTGAACAGCCGGCTGAAATCCCAGGTCTCGGCGGAGAGAAGGCAAACGACCGCGATCAGGATCGAACCGAAGAAGATCAAATAACCCGAGAAGTCGGTCAGCTTCGCCGTCAGCTTGATGCCGAGATGATTGATCAGTGCCTGGGCGCCGGTGATGATGACCAGGAAGATCATCTGGTTGGTCAGCGTGCCCTCGATGCCGAGCGCCGGTCCGAAGGCGCCGACGAAGAACGTCCAGGTGCCGACATTGATGGCGCCGAGCACGGTGATCAGGCCGAGCAGGTTGAGCCAGGCCGTGACCCAGCCGGTGCCGCGGTTACCGAGAATCGAACCCCAGTGATAGAGGCCGCCGGCAGTCGGATAGGCCGAACTGATCTGCGACATAGCGACCGCGAAGGTCAGTGACACGAAGCAGCCGACCAGCCAGCCGATGCCGATGCCGATGCCGCCGGCGCCGGAGGTTGCCTGGGCCAGCGAATTGATGCCGCCCGAAAGGATGCAGATGATCGAGAAGGAAACGGCGAAATTTGAAAAGCGGCTGAGGCGCCGCTCCAGTTCCTGGGCGTAACCCATGCTGTGGAGGGCCTTTACGTCCTCCGCCTTGTCAACTTCAGTATATCCCGGTGCTGCCATTGGAAGTCCCCTGTTGGTTCTTAGCTGGCCGATTGAACTGACTTTCCGACTTTATGCGATCTGGCGTGTCCGGCCCCCTGTGGCTCCAGATCCGAAAAAATACCCGTGAGCAGATCCGCCCATTTCCGCTGCCCGGTCTCGCCGGCGATTTCGTCGTTGCGGATTTCGATCATCGCGCACGGCAGGCCGCGCGAACGTGCGTGCCGCTCCAGCGTGAAATAGACGCGGTCGGCAGGCGAATAGGGCTCGTTGACGCCGACGGTGACGCCGGCAAGCCGTTTCAGCGCGCCAATCAAAGGCGATGCCAGCCGGCGGTCCTCGTCGTGAATGATGCCGACATGCCAGGGCCGGTTGCGGCCCTTGTAGACAGGCGTGAAGGAATGCACGGAAACCAGGCGGGTTTCCTGCCCGCGCGCCAGCCTGCCGTCGACAATCTGCTCGATGGCAGCATGAAACGGCTGCCATGACAGCGCGACACGGGCCGCGCGCTGCTTGTCCGACAGGCCGGTATTGCCGGGTATCGCCGTGGTCTCGCTGACCGGCGGCACCAGATCGGGCGCATCGAGCGGACGGTTACAGTCGATGACGAGGCGCGAAATGCGGGTTTCGACCAGCGTCGCGTCAAGCGCCTCGGCCATGCGGCGGGCAACCGGCAGCGCACCGGGATCCCAGGCGATGTGACGGGACAGGTCCTCGGCGGCGAGGCCGAGCGTGCCGAATTCGGCCGGAAGGAAATTCGAGGCGTGATCGCAGGTCAGCACGAAAGGGCTCGATCCGCCGGGGTTGGTCACCCTCACGGTATCAGACGATGCAAGGCTGGCGGGCCGTGCTTGCTCCATAGTCTGCCGTCCCCGGGGAGCGCTGTATCGTATGTTACGTATTTTGTCTCATTGCGTCCCTATGGATGATTTCATACAGTTTACCCGGCTTTGTCAAATGCGATTTCGGAAAAGGCAGTGGACAGGGCCGAAGCATTTTGCAGCCAGGTGGAATCACCCGGCGTCGCGGAAATGCAGCCAAGACAAACAGACGGAGCCGGATGGTTTTAACCATTCCGCTCCGGGGGCGGGGAAAAGATGATTTCCAGCATTGCCGAACTGATCGCCGACCGCGTCGGCACGATGCCGGCCAGTGAAAGGCGCGCAGCCCAGACCCTGATCGCCAGCTATCCGATGATCGGGCTCAAGACGGTTGCCGAATTCTCGGCCGCGGCAGGCGTCTCTTCGCCGACGATCCTGCGCTTTGTTGCCCGGCTCGGCTTCCAGAATTACCCCGAATTCCAGTCGAGCCTGCAGGACGAACTGGCGGCGCAGCTGCAATCGCCGGCGATAAGGACGCTCAACCCGCCCTCGCCCGGCGGCGGCACCGCCTCACCGATGCTGGAAGCGACGCTCGACAATATGCGCGAGACGTTCAGGCACCTGTCCGACAAGCAGCTCGCCGACATCGCCGCCCGCCTTGCCGACCGACGCGGCAAGACCTTCCTGATTGGCGGCCGCTTCACCGATCCGCTGGCGCGTTACATGGCCGCCCACCTCGCCATCATCCAGCCCGAGGTCTTTCACCTCGCCGGCCAGGAAAGCATGTGGCGCGACCGGCTAATCGACATGGGCAAGCGCGACGTGCTGGTGATCTTCGACATCAGGCGCTACCAGGACAGCCTCCTCCGTTTCGCCGAGAAGGCACATCAGCGCGGCGTACAGATCGTGCTGTTCACCGACCAGTGGCTGTCGCCGATCGCCCGCTTTGCCCGCCACGTCATTGCCGGACGAACCGCGGTGCCGTCGGCATGGGACTCTTCGGCAGCCCTCTTCGTCGTCGCCGAAACACTGATCGGAGCCGTCACAAGGCAACTGGAAGCAGAAGGCGCCAAGCGCATCCGCGAGATGGAAGGTCTGCGTTAGACCGTCAACGTTACACAGATTTAATGTGCGCAGACACTGGCGAGTTGTCATAAAGGCGCGATATCGGGGCGTCTTCTTGCCTTAGAATAGCCTCGCTGCGTCTGCTTCCTTTCGGGAAACCGCCAATGCATGTCGCTCAAAAGTGGCCGCGGTTTTGAGATAACGACATGCATCAACAAAAGACCTAAAGCGCGTCACATGAATCCGTTTCGACGCGACGCGCTTTAGACGGAAGGATCGTTTTGCCCAACCGGAGTGCCTATGGCCGCCTGGAAACAGATACTTTTCGCGCTTGTGGTGCTGGTCGTGGCGGCAGCCGCCTGGCTGCGCTTTTTTCCGGGCGCACCGGAGGTGCTGGCACGCTGGGGGATAGACTGGGTTTACGCGGCAACGCTCCCGGCTGAAACCGGGGCCGCCAACGCCAAGCAGGCAAACGGCGGCAATGGCGGCAACCGGCGGGTGAACGTGGTCGCGCTGGCCGCCACTTCGGCCACCATCAACGACCGCCTTCAGGCGATCGGCACTGGCCGTGCCAATGCCTCGGTGACCGTCAATCCCTACAGCTCCGGCCGCCTTGCCGAACTGCTGGTCGAATCTGGCAGCCATGTCGACAAGGGACAGATCATTGCCACCCTCGATTCCGAGACCGAGGTGATCGCGCAGGATCGTGCCAAGCTCGTCTTACAGGACTCGCAGAACAAGCTCGACCGGGTGAAATCGCTGCGGGCCTCCAACGCAGCGACACCGGTCGCCGTCGCCGATGCCGAAGTGGTGCTGGCGGTCGCCAAACTGGTACTTCGCGATGCCGAACTTGCCCTGCAGCGCCGCTCCATCGTCGCGCCGATCGCCGGCACCGTCGGCATCCTGCCGATCGCCGCCGGGAATTATGTGACCAACCAGTCGGCGATCGCCACGCTCGACGACCGCTCCAGTATTCTTGTCGATTTCCTCGTGCCCGAACGTTTCGCCGCCGCCGTCAAGGTCGGCGCGCAATTGACGGCGACGCCAATCGCCAATCCCAGCAAAGCCTACACCGGCACGGTTTCGGCCATCGACAACCACATCGACGAAAAGAGCCGCACTTTGCTGGTCAAGGCCAAGATCGCCAACCCGGCCGATTCGCTGCGCGCCGGCATGTCGTTCGGCATAATCATGAAGTTCGCCGGCGAGACCTATCCGGCGGTCAGCCCCCTGGCGATCCTCTGGGGCTCGGACGGCGCCTATGTCTGGCAGGTCGAGGACGGCAAGGCCAGGCGGGTCCCGGTGCGCATCATCCAGCGCAACACCGAGACCGTGCTGATCGACGCGGAGATCGACAGCGGAGACATGGTGGTGACTGAAGGCACCCAGAGCGTCAGCGCGGGCGGTGCCGTGCGCATCGCCGGCGAAGACCAGCGCGCCGCGGACGCCGCTCAAGGCTCATGACCAGCCCCGTCAACGCTGGCAGCGACACCGGCTTTACCGCCCTGTTCATCCGCAGGCCGGTGATGGCCTTCGTGCTGAACACACTGATCGCAGTCGCCGGCCTGGCTGCCTTCTATGGCGTCGAGATCCGCGAACTGCCTGACGTCGACCGCGCGGTCGTCACGGTCTCGACCGCCTTCGAAGGCGCCGCGGCCGAAACCGTCGACCGTGAGCTGACCGACACCATCGAGGGCGCTGTCGCCCGCGTCTCCGGCGTCAAGTCGATCTCGTCTTCCTCCTCCTTCGGTTCGAGCCGCGTCACCATCGAGTTCAACGACGGCGTCGACCTTAACGTCGCCGCCTCGGACGTGCGCGATGCCGTCGGCCGTGTCGCCAACCTGATGCCGGACACCGCCGATCCACCGCGCATCGTCAAGGCCGACGCCAATTCCGACCCGGTGATGCGACTGGCGGTGACTTCGGACGACATGTCGATCCAGGACATGACGGTGGTGGTCCAGGATCAGATCGAGGACGAACTGGCCGCCGTGCCCGGCGTTGCCGACGTCCAGATCTATGGCTATCGAGACAAGATCTTCCGCATCGACGTCGACCAGAACAAGCTCGCCAGCCTCGGCTTTACCGTTGCCGACCTCAGGGCGGCGCTTGCTTCTGTCGCTTTCGATTCACCGGCCGGTTCGATCACCACGACAAACCAGGACCTGATCGTCCGCACCACGGCGGACGTGACCACGCCCGAGGAATTCGAAAACATCATCATCGGCGGCACGACGCGCATCCGCGACGTCGCCACCGTCACGCTCGGCCCCGATGTCGGCCAGACCACGCTGCGTTCGGATGGTAAGACCGGCATCGGCATCGGCATCATCCGCCAGGCGGAATCGAACACGCTGGACATCTCGACGGGCGTTCAGGCCGCCGTCGCCAAGCTGCAGGAGAACCTGCCCAAGGGTATGTCGATCAAGATCACCAGCGACGACGCGGTTTTCGTCAACGGCGCGGTGCACGAGGTCGAGATCGCACTCGGCCTGTCCGTCACCATGGTGCTGATCGTCATCTATGTGTTTCTGCTTGACTGGCGCGCAACGCTGATCCCGGGACTGTCGATGCCTGTTGCCATGATCGGCACCGTCGCCGCCATCTATCTGGCCGGCTTCTCGGTCAACATCCTGACCCTGCTCGCTTTGGTGCTGGCGACGGGACTGGTCGTCGACGACGCCATCGTCGTGCTCGAAAACATCGTGCGACGCCGCAATGAAGGCATGGGCCCGCGTGCCGCCGCCGTGCTCGGCGCCCAGGAAGTGTTCTTCGCCGTCATTGCCACGACGCTGACGCTGGTCGCCGTCTTCGTGCCGATCTCGTTCCTGCCCGGCCAGACCGGCGGCCTGTTCCGCGAATTTGGCTTCGTGCTCGCCATGTCGGTGCTTTTGTCCTGCGTGGTGGCGCTAACGCTGTGCCCGATGCTCGCCTCGCGCATGCTGTCCAGCGCCTCGCTCCACCATGAAGGCGGCCACGGCATCGGCGCCCGTATCGGCGGCGCGCTGAATTCAGCCTACAAGCGCGCCCTGCACGCTTGCCTCGACGCACCATGGATCGTGCTTCTGGTCGCGGTGCTGTTTGCGGGTACCGCCTTCACGCTGTTCGGCACCATCCGCCAGGAACTGACGCCGACCGAGGACCGCGCCGCCGTGCTGTTGCGCATCAACGCCCCGCAAGGTGTCAGCCTCGACTACACGACGCAGCAGATGCAGAAGATCGAGAGGCTGATCCAGCCGATGCGCGAGTCCGGCGAGATCCGCAGCACGTTCGAGAACGCCGGCCAGAACGGTTCCTACAACTCAGGCTTCATGGTGATGACGCTGGCGCCGTGGAACGAGCGCAGCCGCAGCCAGCAAGAGATCATGGCCGAGATCAGCCAGCTGACCAGGCAGGTGCCGAGCGTGCGCATCTTCCCGGTGCAGCCCAACAGCCTCGGCATTCGCGGTGCCGGCAACGGCCTGCAGTTCGCGCTGGTCGGCAATAACCGCAAGGCTCTCGGCGACGCGGCGGTCAAGATCATCGCCGAGATGCAGAAGGACCCGCGTTTCCAGACGCCGCGCCTGTCCATCGATCCGACGCAGCCGCAGCTGGCCGTGGCCATCGACCGCGAGCGCGCCTCCGACCTCGGTATCGACATCACCGGGATGGCCAACACCTTGCAGGCCATGCTCGACGGCAACGACGTCGTCGATGTCTACATCGCCGATCGCAGCTACGGCGTGAAGCTGGTCTCGACCACCAACCCGATCAACGACCCGACCGACCTGGAAAACATCTTCCTGAAGACATCAGACGGCCGCTTCGTGCCGATGTCGACCATTGCCACGCTGACCGAGCGTGCGGTGCCGCCGTCGCTGTCGCGCGAGCAGCAGCAGCCGTCGGTGGCGATCACCTCCAACCTCAACGGCGACTTCGCGCTTGGCGATGCCTTGACCCGCGCCGAGGAAATCGCCACGCCGCTTTTGCCTGCGGGCAGCCGCATCTTGCCGTTGGCCGAGGCCGCGACGCTGGGCGAGACCAACAGCGGCATGGTGACCATCTTCGGCTTCGCTCTGGTCATCATCCTGCTGGTGCTGGCCGCCCAGTTCGAAAGCTTCGTCAGCGCCGTCATCATCATGGCGACGGTGCCGCTGGGTCTTGCTTGCGCCATCTTCGCGCTGCTGCTCTCGGGCACCAGCCTCAACGCCTACAGCCAGATTGGCCTGGTGCTGCTGGTCGGCGTCATGGCCAAGAACGGCATCCTGATCGTCGAATTCGCCAACCAGCTGCGCGATCGCGGACTTGGCGTGCGCGAAGCGATCGAGCAGGCCTCGGTCATCCGCGTGCGACCGGTGATGATGACGATGATCTGCACCGTGCTCGGCGGCTTGCCGCTGGTGCTGGCAAGCGGCGCCGGTGCCGAGGCGCGCGTGGCGCTCGGCTGGGTCATCGTCGGCGGACTGGGCCTTGCCACCGTCTCGACGCTGTTCCTGACGCCGGTCGCCTATCTCTTGCTGGGCCGCTTCGTCACGCCGAAGACCCATGAGGAAGCGCGGCTGAAGCGCGAGTTGGAGGAAGCCGCCTATAGCAAGGTTGAGCCGGCCGAATAGAGAAGTCCAAGAAAGTGTATCGCGGTTTTCCGCCGTGAAACAGGTAGGCCTATCTCAAGAACCGGCCTTCGATCGACCAGCGCGCGGCGAGGAAATTCAGCACCGCCGCCACCACGACACCGCCGATCTTAGCCGGCCAGACTCCAACGGTGGCGGCAAACAGCGCGATCGAAAGGCTGGAGACACCGAGCGAAATCAGGGCCCCGAGCGAGGCGAACCGAAGGAACGCGTCACGCAGCCGGATGGCTTGATTGCGCTCGAACGCCCAGAAGCCGTTCGCCACGAACGAAAAGCTGACGGCGATGAACCAGGCAACAATGTTGGCGGGCACCGGCGGCATCTGCAGCTTGAGCAGCAGGAAGAAGCTGACAAGGTCGATGGCCGTGTTGGCAAGTCCGACAATGGCAAAGCGGACGATCTTGTTGCCGGTCGAACGCCGGGGTTGGTCGGCGCCGCTCATCCCGTGCCGTCCATGATTGCGACACCGGCGCGGGCCAGGCTGGCGCCGAAGTCGTCTGATGCGAGGACCGCGAATTCGACCTCGCGCACACCTTGCATCGGGTCACGCGCGCGCAACGTCTCGTCGACATGGCCGGGGTGGCACATGAACAGCCCCCGTTCCGGCAAGGCCTCGACAGCGGCTTGCAGCACCGATGCGAACTTTTCGGGTCGCCGCCAGTCGTAGATGCCCGCGAGCGGTCCGAAAACGGTGAAGCCGGCATGCTGCATGGACCGGTTGAACCCGGCAGCGAGCGCTGCGATCGCGGCGACTTTCGGCGCCGTGCCGGCCAGTGGCGGCGCGCCGCGCAGCGCCGGCCTGTCGACTTCCTCGTGCAGACGCGCGCGCAGCCATGTACGCACGACCGGAAGGAAATGCACATGCTGATGCCCGTCGACGAAATCGGGGCGGCGCCCGAGTGCCTCGACGAAGCGGCTGTATTGAGCGTCGAGTTCGGCATGGGCATCGCAGTCGTCGATGCGACCGCGCAGAACAGGCAACGCCAGCGAGCGGAGCGGCGGCAGCCGGCCTTCCGGCGCCAAGCTCGACCGGCCGGTGACGGCTGGCTGATCGGTTAGGGTAAGATGCAGCCCGACCGCGACGCGGCCGCACAGGGGCTTTATGCGCTCCGCCTCGTGCACCCATTCTGGAAAGCCTGTCATGCAGCTGGTGCCAGTCAGGCGCCCACGATCGAGCAAATCGAGGATCGCGGCGGAGACCCCTGGCGCCAGGCCGTAGTCGTCGGCGATTAGGCGGATGCGCCGCTTCATGCCTCGCGAGCGCCCGGTGCCAACCTGTCGGGAGCGACGTCGCTGCGTACGACATCGCGCACGATATAGACCGGCCGATCCTTGCTTTCGCTGAGCGTGACCCAGACATACTCGCCAATCAGGCCGAGAAGCGTCAGGTTGAGGCCGCCGAGCAGGACGACGGCGACCAGCAGGCTGGGATAGCCGGGAACGGCAATGCCGTAGAAGATCACCTCGAAGAACACCTTGGCGCCGTAGACAGCGCCTGCAAATGCGGCAAGCAGCCCGCTGAGGCTGATCAAGCGCAGCGGAATGACGGAAAAGGAGGTGAACCCTTCCAGCGAGAAGGCGATCAGGTTGAGCCGGCTCCATTTCGACGTGCCGCTGGCGCGGTTCTCCGGCGAATAGGGCAACGCTTTCTGGCGGAAGCCGGCCCAGGCAAACAGGCCCTTGTTGAAGCGTCGTTTGTCACGCAGGCTGGTCAGCGCACGCGCCACGGCACCGCGCATGACGCGAAAGTCGCCGGCATTTTCGGGAATGTCGAAACGCTGGCTGCTGTTGATCAGGCTGTAGAAAAGCCGCGCCAGCTGACTGCGTCGCCAACTGGCCTCACGCCTGTCGTTCTGCGCGTAGACGACGTCGATGTCGGGATGTTCCACCAGCTCGGCGATCATCTTCAGGCTGATGTCCATCGAATGCTGGAGGTCGGCGTCCATGATCAGCACCATGTCGCCGCGCGACTGGTCGAGGCCGGCAAGCACGGCGACTTCCTTGCCGAAATTGCGGCTTAGGCGGACGATCTCCCACGACCCCGTCAGGACCTGCGAAAACCGCTTGGCGCCATCGTCTCGGCTACCGTCGTCGACCAGGATCTTGTGCACGGCCATGCCGAAGCGCTGTGCCACCGCCGCCTCCAGCGCGGCAAGCAACTCGGCGAATGCCAATGCCGACGGCGCCTCGTTGAGGAACGGCGCGACGATATCGAGTACCGGCCGCGACTCAGCCATTTGCGACCCCCGCATTCACCACCTTTTCCCCCGCCTTGGCCCAGAACCACCAGATCAGGGAACAGGCTATGAAAGCAATCGCGATCGGCCGGAACCAGGGGTTGAGGAAAGCATGCACATGTTGCTCGACGCCGCCCAGCCCGGTCGCGAACAGCGCCGTCGACAGCACCGAGGCGAGGACGCCGCCTCGTTCCTCGCGCCATAACAGAGCGATGGCGAGCCCGGCAGGCACGGCGATCATCGCATAGGTGTTGGGCTCGACACGCGGATTGAAGACGCACATGTAGAATGTGGCCGTCAGGAAGATCGCCAGCCCTGCCGTCCCCCGCTCGAGCTTGCGATCGAACAAGAGCACGATCGAGAGCGTCAACAAGCCGACCACGAAACGCACCGCCGTGGCGCCGGATTCGGCGATGGGCATTCCCGCCGCCGCAAAAGGCGCGGTGAAATCGGAGGCAACAAAGCGGCTGGTCTTGTCGACCGCCATCGAGGTCAGCATGCGGGCGAAATCAAGATACTGGCCGTTCAGATAACTGGCTGGCGCGAAAGCATAAGGTATGGCGAGCACGAACAGCACCGCCAGCACCAGCACCGGGATCAGCCTGGGGCGCAGCCCTCCCGCCAACAGCAACATGATGATCGCGGTCGGCTTGGCAATGAGGGCCAGCGAAGCCCAGAAGAAGGTCTCGGCGCGCCGCCCTTCAAGCGCCGAAAGCGTAAGAAGCCAGCAGGCGCCTGTCAGCAGAATTGTCGATTGTCCGTTGCGGATCGCGCCAAGCGCCAGCGGCAGAGCGAGGAACAGACCGAATGAAAGCAGCCAGTTTAGTTCCTGACCGCCGAGCTTGCGAACCTGCCGCATGGCGGCGAAGGTCAGCACCGCGAAGCCCAGGGCGTGCCACACCAGGCCACCTAAATGCGGGCCCAGCTTCAACAGCGGAACATAGAGCGCGGCAAAAGCCGGAGCGTAGAGGTACCCCATCTGGGAGCCAAGATTGTAGAGCGGCCGGCCGGCCAGAAATTCCTCGCTGCCAAATCTGTAGGCCCCCAGCACCGAATGTGTGTCCGGAGACCACAGGACCATGACAAGAACGATCAGGAACGCTCCGATCCACATGCTAAGTCCCAAACGGTCGAAAACCGGCTTGGCAATCGTCATCAAGTCACTCCACACCGCCCCGGAACAGGCCCTTGCCGGCGCCGTCAGGCATTCGATGGCGGCGGCATATCACGGACAAAGCGGCGCGGCATAGAGGGCTGAAAGAGCGGATGGCCGCCCGACGGCGCCAGCGGCAGCCGGACGCCAGCATTTTTGGCATCGAGAGCGTCTGGAGGCTTCGTATTCGAGCTTCGGGCACCTTCATGCTACGGCCGGATGAACACCTTGCCGTTGGGCTTGGCCAGTTCGGTCGGCACCCGCGCCATTGCCTCGGCGAGCGGCACCACCGCCGTCACATCGGTCGACCAGCGCCCATCGGAGAACCTTTTCTGCGCTTCTAGGATCGCCGGGCCGCGGCGGTCGCGAAACTGACGCATCCATTCGCTCAGCCAGAAACCCTCGATGTGCTTGTGCTGGAAGATCAGTTGGCCGGGTTCACGGATGATCGTGGCTTCGGGATCGAGCCGTCCGTAGATGATCCAGCGTGAGCGCTTCGGCATGACGTCGAAAATGGCGGAGGCCAGCGGCCCGGTCACCGCGTCGAGGAAGATGCGCGGCTGTTCGGCCTTCATGACCTCGCGCAGCGCCGTCTTGAAATCCGGCGCCTTTTCGTTGAGGACGTGTGCGGCGCCAAGCTCCTTCAGAGCCGCGATCTGGTCGTCGCGGCGTACGGTGACGATGGGTCGAAAACCCGCTTCCCTGGCCAGGCCGATGATCAGCTTGCAGAGCTGGCTGGCGCCGGCGGTCATGACGAAGGCCTTTTCGCTCTCTTCCCTCACGATGTCGAACATGGCGAGCGCGGTGAGCGGGTTGACGATCATCGCCGCGCCATCCTCGTCGCGAACGGTGTCGAGCAGCGGGATACAGACCACCGCTTCCGCTACGGCATATTCGGCCCATGAGCCCCAGTTGCTGACGCCTGTGGCGAAAGCGACGCGCTTGCCGACGAGGCTTTTGGGGTAGGGCTCATCGCCACCGGCGACGACGGTGCCGACACCCTCGAAGCCGGCCGGCTGGCCCTTGGCGCGTGGCTGGCCGTACTGGCCCTTGATGAAGGCGACATCAGACGGATTGATCGAGGCGAGGCTGACCTTGATCAGCACCTGCGTCGGCCCCGGTGTCGGCACCTCGATGCTGCCCGGCTCAAGATAGGGCTCCATCGCTTCCAGCACGCTGCCGGAAGGCGTCCTGGTGTAGCCGTCGCCGACAAGCAGCAGCGCCTTCATTTCGGAGGGGACGGTCATCGGAACACTCCTTGCTTGGACCTGCCCGCGTCGCCGGGTGACGAATGCCGGCGCTCAGACCTTTTCCTGCGTGTATTTCTTCAGTTCGGTCCGCGCCACCTGGCGGCGATGCACGGCGTCAGGCCCATCGGCAAGGCGCAATGTCCGCAGATGCGTCCACGAGCGCGCCAGCGGCGTGTCCTGGCTGATGCCTTGCGCGCCGAACATCTGCACCGCCTCGTCGGTGACCTTGAGCGCCACACGCGGGGCGATCACCTTGATCTGGCTGATCCAGGGTGCCGCGGCGCGTGCATCGCCCTGGTCGATCATCCATGCCGCCTTCAGGCAGAGCAGCCGCGCCATCTCGATCTCCATGCGGCATTCGGCGATGATATCGAAATTGGCGCCGAGTTTTGCCAAGGGCTGGCCGAAGGCCTCGCGGCGCACGGAACGCTGGCACAGCATCTCCAGCGCCATCTCGGCCTGGCCGATGGCGCGCATGCAGTGATGGATGCGGCCGGGGCCGAGCCGGCCCTGCGCGATCTCGAACCCCCTGCCCTCGCCCAGGATCAGGTTCGATGCAGGCACCCGCACATTGTCGAAGCGAAGATGCATGTGGCCGTGCGGCGCGTCATCGTCGCCATAGACCTGCATGGCCCGGACCTTGGTCACGCCCTTTGCGTCGGACGGCACCAGGATCATCGAATGCCGCCTATGTTTCGGCTCTTCGTCGCCACCGGTCCGGACCATGACGACGTAGATGGCGCAGCGCGGATCGCCGGCGCCGGAAGCCCACCATTTCTCGCCGTTGAGCACATAGTCGCCGCCCTGGCGCTCACAGCGCATCGCAATGTTGGTGGCGTCGGACGAGGCGACATCCGGCTCGGTCATCAGATAGGCCGAGCGGATCTTGCCGTCGAGCAGCGGCTCGAGCCACGCCTTCTTGTGGTCGGCCGCGCCATACCGTTCCAGCACCTCCATGTTGCCGGTGTCGGGCGCCGAGCAGTTGAAGGTCTCGGCGCCGAGATGCGCCTTGCCCATCTCCTCGGCGAGATAGGCGTATTCGACCGTAGAGAGGCCGTAGCCGCGCTCCGAGCCGGTCAGCCAGAAGTTCCACAGGCCGCGCTCCCGTGCGGTCTTCTTCAGCCTTTCGAGGATTTCGCTCTGGCGCGCGCTATAGGCCCAGCGGTCGCCTTGCTTGCCCACTTCGCCGAGGAATTCCTTGTCGAGCGGCATGATCTCGTCGCGCACCATGGCCGCGACGCGCGCGTGGATCGGCTTCAGCCGCTCGGTCATGCCGAGATTCATCTCCGTCATCGCTAACCCCTCATGCAGGCCAGGCATTTTACCCGTGGCAAGGATGACCGTACTTCGGATAGCCTTGTCAACGCGAACTGTTTGCCTGCACACCGAGGCCCGCACACCAAGGCAGGGCGCGGAGGATTTGTGATGAGCTATCTGGACGAGCTGTTTTCGGTGGCCGGCAAGACCGCGCTGGTGACGGGAGCGGCGACCGGCATCGGCCGCATGGCGGCAACCGCGCTGGTTAAGGCCGGCGCGAGCGTGATGATCGCCTCGCGCAAGGGCGAGGATTGCATCAAGGTCGCCGGTGAACTGAACGGGCTTGGCGCACCTGGCCGGGCCGAAGGCTTCGCCGGCGATGTCTCCAGTGAGGCCGGCATTGCCGCACTCGTCACCGAGGTCAAGACGCGGACCGATCACCTGAACATCCTGGTCAACAATGCCGGTGTGTCCTGGGGCGCGCCGCTGGAGAGCTTTCCTTATTCCGCCTGGGCGAAAGTGTTCGGTGTCAATGTCACCGCGGTCTTCCATCTGACGCGCGAATTGCTGCCGCTGCTCGATGCCGCCGCCAGCGATGCCGATCCGGCCCGGGTCATCAACCTCGGTTCGGTGATGGGCACGCAGCCGCTGGCCGACGACGCCTATTCCTACACGGCGTCGAAGGCCGCGGTTCATCATCTGACGCGCACCTTGGCGCTCGAGTTCGCCGCCCGCCGCATCACCGTCAACGCCTTCGCCCCCGGCCCCTTCCAGAGCCGCATGACGGCGTTTGCCACCGGCACGGAAGAGCAAGCCAGGCATGTCGGCAACCACGTTCCGATCGGCCGTATCGGGGCACCGGATGACATTGCCGGCGCAACACTCTATTTGTGCAGCCGTGCAGGCAGCTATGTCACCGGCGCCATCCTGCCGATCGACGGCGGACAGTCGGTGCAGCATGGGCTGACCTTGTTCAAGGAATGACATTTTCCGGCCGGAGCCGGGGATGAACTGGAGGACATCCGCGTGGAACCGATCAGTCTCGATGTACTTCTGGCCAGTGTCGGCAAGGAAGTTGGCGTGTCGCCATGGCGGGTGGTCACGCAACGCATGATCGACCAGTTCGCCGACGCCACCGACGACCACCAGTTCATCCACTGCGATCCGGAGCGCGCCATGCGCGAGACGCCGTTCGGCGGCACCATCGCGCATGGCTTCCTGTCGCTGTCGCTGTTGTCGGCAATGACCTTCGAGACCATGCCGCCGCTTGAAAACGGCAAGATGGGCGTCAACCACGGCTTCGATTCGCTGCGCTTCCTGGCGCCGGTGAAGACCGGTGCGCGCATCCGCACCCGTTTCGTGCTGGCCGACGTCAAGGTCAGGCCGTCGGGCTGGGTGCAGACCGCGCATGACGTGACGATCGAGATCGAAGGCTCCAAGAAACCGGCGCTGACCGCTCGCTGGCTGACGCTGACCCTGATCGAACGCCAGCCCGAGACGGCATGAACGATCCGAACGTTCTCGACCAGGCAGCGCTCGCGCCTTATCTCGAGGCCAGCATCCCCGGCTTTACCGGGCTTGCCTCCATCGAAAAATTCAAATCCGGCCAATCGAACCCGACTTACCTTTTGACCGCGCAAAGCGGCCGCTACGTGCTGCGCGCCAAGCCGCCCGGGCAATTGCTGAAATCGGCGCATCAGGTCGACCGCGAATTCACCGTGATGAGCGCGCTTGCCGGCACCGCCGTGCCAGTGCCCAGGATGCTGCATCTGTCGGCGGAGGACTCGCCGATCGGCCGTATGTTTTACGTCATGGATTTCCTCGACGGCCGCATCCTCTGGGATCCGGCGCTGCCGGAGGCCCGCGACAACGACGAACGCGCCGCCATCTACGATGCCATGAACGCAACGCTCGCAGCGCTGCACGATGTCGATGTCGTGGCCGCGGGTCTCGTCGATTTCGGCCGGCCGGGCAATTACTTCGAGCGCCAGCTGGCCCGCTGGACCGCCCAGTATCGCGCCTCGGAAACCGGTACCATCGCCGATATGGACCGGCTGATTGCCTGGCTGGAGACGCATAGGCCCGCCGACGACGGCCGCGTCTCGCTGGTGCATGGCGACTACCGGCTGGACAATCTGATTTTTGCCGCCGATCAGCCGACGGTTCTGGCGGTGCTCGACTGGGAATTGTCGACGCTCGGGCACCCCTTCGCCGACCTAGCCTATCAGTGCATGCAATGGCGCCTGCCCCACGCCTCGGGCTTTCGCGGCCTAGGCGGTATCGACCGTCGCGCGCTCGGCCTGCCCTCCGAAGAGGACTATGTCGTCGCCTACTGCCGGCGACGCGGGCTGGACGGCATCGGCGACTGGACCTTCTTCCTGGCCTTCTCCTTCTTCCGTCTGGCGGCGATCTGCCAGGGCGTCTTCAAGCGGGCATTGGACGGCAACGCCTCCAATCCCGAAAAGGCCAGAACCTATGGCGAGGCGGTAAGACTGCTTTCGCATCTCGCCGCGAAACTGATCGGCCAGGAGGGGTGATGGGCCGTTTTGCGGGAGCAACCGTGCTGATCACCGGTGCGACCGGCGGGCTTGGCCGGGGTGCGGCGAAAGGCTTTGCCGCTGAAGGCGCGCGGCTGGTGCTGTCGGATATCGACGAAAGGGCGCTGGCCGACCTTGCAGCCACGCTGCAGGCCGAAACGGCGACCCTTGCCGGCAACATCGCCGACGAAAAACTGTCCGAGGATCTGGTTAGGTTGGCGGTCGATAAATTCGGACGGCTGGATGTCGCCATCAACAATGCCGGCATCGTGCAGAGCTTCGTGCGGTTGCCGCAGGTCCCCTCGGATGAGGCCCGCCGCGTGCTGGAGGTCGATCTGCTCGGCGTCTTCTATGCCATGAAGCATCAGATCCCGCAGATGGAGCGGCAGTTCAAGGCGACCGGCAAGCGCGGCGCCATCGTCAACATCGCTTCGGCCGCCGGCCTGTCCGGCGCGCCGAAACTCTCGGTCTATGCCGCCGCCAAGCACGGCGTCATCGGTTTGACCCGCTCGGCCGCGGTCGAATACGCCACCAAGGGCCTGCGTATCAACGCCATCTGCCCCGCCCACACGAGGACGGCGATGGTCGACAGCTTCGTGCGCGTCTCCGGCGCGCCGGAAGCGGAGGCGTTGGCGGAGCTGACGCGTGGCGTGCCGATGAAGCGGGTGGCGGAAGTCGACGAAATCACCACCGCCATCCTGTTTGCCGCCGATCCGGCAAACTCCTTCATGACCGGCCATGCGCTGGCCGTCGACGGCGGCATCGGCGCGATCTGAAGCATGCCGTTTGGGAACCTGTCGCGCCCTTGTCCGTTTTCGTACAGCGTATATAGTTTAGCCAGGTACCAACCAACCAAAGGCACGAGATCTTGCCGCCGAGCGTCCAGACACGCCGCGAGAAACAAAGGGCCGAACTGCGCTCCGAGTTGGTCGAGGCCGCGCACAAGCTCGTCCAGGAAGAAGGCTATGAAGGCCTGACCATCCGCAAACTGGCCAAGCGGGTCGGCTACGCGCCGATGTCGGTCTATTCCTATTTCGCCGACAAGCAGGACATCCTGTTCGCCCTGGCCGAAGATGCGTTCGAGACGCTTGCCCGCCGCATCGAGGAGCATTCGTCCGACGATCCGATCGAGGCATTGCAGGCGGTCATGACCGAGTATGCCGCCTTCGGGCTCGGCAATCCCAACGAATATCGCACCGTGTTCATGACCGAGAAGACCAAGCTGCCGGAAGGCAGGAGCTATGAGGACATGGAAGAGAGCAACCCGGCGATGAACGCGCTGATCAGTAGGGTCGAGGCCTGTGTCGCCGCCGGCAAGCTGCAGGGCGACTCGCGCGCCATCGCCACCATGCTGTGGGCGGTCGGCCACGGCACGATCTCGCTGCTGATTACCTTTCCGTTCTATCCGTTCGGCGACCCGCAGGCTTTCGTGAAGCGGATGTGCGATTTCACGCTTGCCACGCTGAGCACGCAGACCGTGCCGCCGCTGACCGAAACGCCGGTCAAGTGTTGAGCGGCATCCCACACAGGCTCTGACAACCGCGACCAACGTCCGGTTGGAGTGTTCGGCTGCGCCAGAACGCCGCGATTTTCGGCGTTCAATAAAAGTTCAATAAAATTCATTCGTACATGTACGTTTCTGACTTGAACGTCGGCATCGCCAGACGTATATGTACACCGTATCGTACACGTACGGAAAAATTCAACGGTCGAAAACGGAGACTGACGATGAAAACGACACTCCTCACACTCGCCGCCATGCTGGCACTTTCGGGCTCGGCCTTCGCCGCCGGCGCCACCCAACCGGTCAAGCAGGCACCTGCTGCGACCTGCGTCGACACCAGGACCCACGTGAAGCTCGATTGCGCTCCCACCGGCTCGGTCGAGAAGAAGGGTTCCACGGAAAATACCGCTGACGGCAAGGGCCCGCGGCTCGGCATCAGCATCAATCCGTGGATCGTGCCCAGCACATTCTGAGACAAAATCAAACGCCGAGGCCGGCGCAAATTGAAAGCCGGCCTGGCGAGCAGTTTGGTCTAAGCGACGCCGCCTCGGTTGGCGGCACCGGACTGGCCCAGTAGAACGCTGACGCGTAGCCCGGCCTGGCCCATCAACTCAGGCCCTTGTCACCGTCGGCATGCAGGCGCAGCCCTTTCTGGACGATCTTCTCCTTGGCGGCATCCGTCGGCACGTTCGGCGCATTGGTGATGCCGGACCAGGCCGGCGCCGGGTTGTGCGCCCAATGCACGGCGTTGCGCAGCACCTGTTGCACGCCCTCATTGTGGTAGATCGGGTAGGTTTCGTGGCCGGGCGAAAAGTAGAAGATCCTGCCGGCACCGCGCTGGTAGGTCAGCCCGGATCGGAACACCTCGCCGCCCTCGTACCAGGACACGAACACCGTCTCGAGCGGCTCCGGCACCGCGAACGGCTC
Source organism: Mesorhizobium sp. CNPSo 4670 (assembly GCF_057784235.1). Classification (NCBI taxonomy): domain Bacteria; kingdom Pseudomonadati; phylum Pseudomonadota; class Alphaproteobacteria; order Hyphomicrobiales; family Phyllobacteriaceae; genus Mesorhizobium; species Mesorhizobium sp. CNPSo 4670. The sequence continues at coordinate 27,908 of NZ_JBWJFQ010000010.1, forward strand.
GCCATACATCTCCGTCTCGCCGATCTCCAGGCACTCGCCGATGCCCTGCGCGATCGGATGGCTGCGGTTGATCGCCCAGACGCGCTCGCGCTCGCCCGCCTCGCGCCATTTCAGCGAACAGGGCGTGCCCATCAGCCGCTTGAATATCTTCGAGTAGTGGCCGGAATGGAGCACGATCAGCCCCATGCCTTCCCACACCCGCTTCTGCACGCGCTCGACGATCTCGTCCTTGACCTCGCCATGCGACCTGTGGCCCCACCACAGCAGGACATCGGTGGTGGCCAGGCGCTGTTCGCTCAAGCCGTGCTCGGGTTCCTGCAAGGTGGCGGTGGTCGCCTCGATACCCTTGTCCTGGTTGAGCGCCGCGGCGATCGTGCCATGCATGCCCAAGGGATAAAGGTCGCGCACGGCGGCATTGGTCTGCTCGTGGACGTTCTCGCCCCAAACGATGGCTTTTGTCGGCATTTTTCTCTCCCAAAGCGCTTTAAATAGCATGCCCGATGGGATTGAGAAGGCCCGATCCGGCCTGGTCCGATGGAAACTACCTCGTGCGCTTCTTGCGGCCGGCCACGGTCTTGGCCTTGCCCGGCTTCGCGGGACCGCCGGGGATGGCCGTTCCCGTTATCGACACCGGATCGCTGGCCGGAAAGGTGTCCTCGAGGCCTTCCTCAAGTTCTTCTTCGGCGCTCGAGCCTTCGTGCTTCTCATGTTCGAGCGAACGAACGGCAGGGCTCTTCTTGACCGGCGACTTCGGCGCGGAATTCGACGGCATCGGTATTCTCCCTCGGCGTGCGGATGCAGAACGAGCGTGCCCTGCAAAACGTTCCGAGTTCAGACCGCTGCGTCCCGCGATCCCTCGGACAGGAAAGTAAAGACATAGTCCGAGAAGGAACGCCAGCACTCGACCCTGAAGGCATCGGCCGCCGTGCGCAGCAGCACGATCTCGGCCTTGCCCAGGATGGTGCGCGAAGCCGCTCCGACCGGGAAGGCATCAAGGGACAGATCCTGCGGGCAGCCAGAATTGATCGCCGCTGCCGCGCCGGCGCCCGTCACGGCAATTGCAATGTTGCGATGCGATGTACCGACGGCCGAATGGAGGGCGGCAACCGCGGCGCAGTCGGCGAGCGGTTCGTTGCCGGCCTCGTCGATGACCAGCCATTCGTCGGGTCCAAGCCACAGAGCGGTGCGGCCGGCCTTCATGGCCGAGGTCTTCGGCTTTTTCGGCAAGGTCACACCAAGCGCCTTGGAAAGAGCGGCAGTCGAAGCCTCCGGCGCGCGCAGCGAGATGCGCTCGGCCGGCGGCAGCACCTCGACCTTGGCGCCAGTCGCGGCGGTGCTGCGTCCAGCCAGCGCCGGACGGCGCTCGACCGAAGGCGATGCAACCGGAGCTGTCTTCTTTGCAGCGGCCTTAGCCATTCAGGCGCCCTCCCGTCTCGTCGAAGAACACCATGCCGGAAACCTCCACTTCGATCACCCCGTTCGGCATCGGCACGTAGAGCGTGTCGCCCATCCGGTCGCGGCCGCCGGCGACCAGCGCAAGGGCAATCGAGCGCCCGCAATTTTCCGACCAGTAGCTCGAGGTGACGTGGCCGATCATCTTCATCGGGATCGCCTGCTTCGGATCCTCGACGATCTGAGCGCCCTCTTCCAGCACCACCTTGGGGTCCTTGGTCTTGAGTCCGACCAGTTGCTTGCGGCCCATGGCGACCAGATCCGGCCGCGCCATGCCGCGGATACCGACGAAATCGGCCTTCTTCTTGCCGACGGCCCAGTCGAGCCCGGCATCGTTCGGCGTCACCGTGCCGTCCGTGTCCTGGCCGACGATGATGTAGCCCTTTTCGGCGCGCAGCACGTGCATGGCTTCGGTGCCGTAGGCCGCCGCACCATGCTTTTGGCCCTCGGCCCACAGCGCTTCCCAGACGGCCTGGCCGTAGTCGGCCGGCACATTGACCTCGAAGCCACGCTCGCCGGTGAACGACATGCGGAACAGCCGGGTCGGCACGCCGCAGATCTTGCCTTCGCGCACCGACATGTGCGGCAGCGCCTCGTCGGACATGTCGATGCCTTCGACCAGCGGCGCGATGATGTCGCGCGACTTGGGACCCTGCACGGCGATGACCGCCCACTGCTCGGTGATCGAGGTCAGCCAGACATTGAGGTGCGGGAACTCGGTCTGGAGATAGTCCTCCATGTGGTTCATGACGCGCGGCGCGCCGCCGGTCGTCGTCGTCACATGGAAGCGGTCTGGCGCCAGCCTGCCGACGACGCCGTCATCATAGATGAAGCCGTCCTCGCGCAGCATGATGCCATAACGGCAGCGGCCTGGCTCCAGCTTCTCCCACGGATTGGTGTAGAGCAGTTCCATGAACTTGGCCGCATCCGGCCCCACCACTTCGATCTTGCCGAGCGTCGAGGCATCGAACAGGCCGGCCGTCTTTCGCACCGCGACGCATTCGCGGTCGACCGCGGCGTGCATGTCTTCACCCCCCTTGGGGAAATACCACGCGCGCTTCCACTGTCCGACATCCTCGAACACGGCGCCTTGCGCTTCGGCCCACGGATGGATCGCCGTCTTGCGCGTCGGGTCGAACAGCGGACCGCGCGCGTGGCTGACGATCGCGCCGAAGGTGACAGGCGTATAGGGCGCGCGGAACGTGGTCAGGCCGACTTCCGGGATCGGCTTGCCGAGTACCTCGGCGGCGATCGCCAGGCCGTGCATATTGGAGGTCTTGCCCTGGTCGGTCGCCATGCCGTTGGTGGTGAAGCGCTTGACGTGCTCGATCGAGCGCATGCCCTCATGCACCGCCTGGCGGATATCCTTGGCGGTGACGTCGTTCTGGAAATCGACAAAGGCCTTGACCGTCGTGTCCGGGCCGGCACCAGGGGCAGCCCCCAGCATGCCGCGCGACCAGCTTTCCGAGGCGTCGACCTTCGGCTTGTTGCTCTTGGCGGTTTTAGCAGCGGCATCTTTCGCTGCCTTCTCGCCGGCCGCATAAGCCTCGTCGATCGTCGCCGACAGCCCGTCGGTGCCGTTGCAGGCGCCGACCGAGACGCAATCCTGCGCATAAGTGCCGGGCACGAAGCGCTTGGTCTCGTCGTTGAAAGCGACCTTGCCGCGCGACTGCGAGAACAGATGCACCGACGGCGTCCAGCCGGCCGACATCAGTATCGCATCGACCGGGATGGTGCGTTCGCCGCCGCCATTCTTCGGCTGCACGGTCATCGACGACACCCGCAATTTGCCGCCGGCGCGGATCACCGCGCGGCCGAAATTGACCTCGATGCCGAGCGCCCTCGCCTCGTCGATCACCGGTCCGGTCGGATGGTCGCGCAGGTCGACGATCGCCGCCACGTTGACGCCGGCCTTCTTAAGGTCGATCGCCGCCGCATAGGCGGAATCATTGGCGGTGTAGACGCCGACTTGTCTGCCGACAGCGACGCCATAATGGTTGAGATATGTGCGCGCCGCACCGGCCAGCATGATGCCCGGCCGATCATTGTCGGCGAACACCATGTGCCGTTCGATGGCGCCGGAGGCCAGCACCACGCGCTTGGCCCTCACCTGCCACAGCCGCTCGCGCGGCAGGTCGTGGCCAGGGGCTGAGAGATGATCGCTGACGCGCTCGACCAGGCCGACGAAATTCTGCGCGTAGTAGCCGAAGGCCGTCGTGCGCGGGAGCACGCGGACATTGTCCATCCCTTGAAGCCTAGCAATCGCCGCCTGCGCCCAGGCAAAACCGTCCTGGCCATCGATCCCGGCACCGGTCTCGAAACGCAGGCTGCCGCCGAACTCGGCCTGCTCGTCGGCCAGGATGACGCGCACGCCCGTCTCGGCCGCGGCAAGTGCTGCCGCGATGCCGGCGGCACCGCCGCCCAGCACCAGCACGTCGCAATGCGCATAGCGCGACGAATAATGATCGGGATCAGGTTTATCCGGGGAAACGCCAAGGCCGGCCGCGGCGCGGATCTTCGGCTCGTAAAGGCTCTTCCAGGCCGCTTTCGGCCACATGAAGGTCTTGTAGTAGAAGCCGGCCGAAAACAACGGCGACGCGATGTCGTTGACCGCGCCGACGTCGAAGGACAGCGACGGCCAGCGGTTCTGCGACTGTGCTTCAAGCCCGTCATAGAGCTCTTGCACGGTGGCCCGCACGTTTGGCGTCTTGCGCGCCGCGTCGCGCTTGATCTCGACCAGCGCGTTGGGCTCTTCCGCGCCCGCCGACAGGATGCCGCGCGGACGGTGATATTTGAATGAGCGGCCGACGAGATGGACGCCATTGGCAAGCAGCGCCGAAGCCAGCGTGTCGCCCTCGATGCCGGCGTAGGACTGGCCATCGAAGCTGAACCGCGCGGTCTTCGCCTGCTTGAGGCGACCGGCACCGGGAATGCGGAACGCGCCGCTCATTTGGCAACCACTTCGTTGGAGATTTTGGGCAGCTTCGACGGTTTTGGTTCGCCGGCCTTGTAGGTCATGATGAACTTGTCGGTGACGGTGTCGCGCACCGCATTGAAGAAGCGCGCGCAGCCATGCATGTGCCGCCAGCGCTCATAGATGATCCCCTTGGGGTTAGAGCGGATGAAGAAGAACTTTTCGAAATCGTCGTCGCTCTCGCCAGCCATGTTGGCCGAGCGCGCGATATGCGCCTCGCCGGCGTTGCGGAACTCGAGTTCCGGGCGCTCTTCCTCGCAATAGGGGCAGCGGATGAGAAGCATTTGGTTCGTTCCTACAATTCGCCGTTGCCGACGTGAGCGCCGGCGGGTTGGTCGCAAAGCCTCTGGCCCATGGCCGCAAAGGGCGCGACGAGCCGGATGCGCTCCTCCACGCTTGCGGCCGGACGAAACAGGTCGCGGTACGCCATGTTGCCGACGGTGAGTTGCATCGGATCGGTCGTGACGATGACGCGGCGCGGCTCGAATGTGTCGTCCTCATCCTGGTCGGAAGGCATGTTCTCCAGGAACATGACCACCTTCTGGCCGCCGCTCCACACGCAGGCCAGGATGCCGTCATCGACGGAAAACGGCCATCCGGCCTCGTTCCCGGCGCGACTGATCGGCTGCGTGCGCACTTCGTCCGCCGACGGAAAATGGAACATGCCCTGTTCCCCCGCCAGCATCAGCGGCATCGCGACAGCCATCTGCGCCATCATCAGTGCGCCACCGCCGCCGCTGCCGCCTCGTCGATGAGGCGGCCAGTACGGAAGCGTTCGATGGTGAAGGGCGCGTTGATCGGATGCGGATCGTCCTTGGCGATGGTGTGGGCAAAGACATGGCCGGAGCCCGGCGTCGCCTTGAAGCCGCCCGTGCCCCAGCCGCAATTGACATAGAGGCCGGGCACCGGCGTCTTGGCCAGGATCGGCGAGCGGTCGGGCGTGACGTCGACGATGCCGCCCCATGAGCGCAGCATCTTCATGCGCGTGAAGATCGGGAACATCTCGCAGATGGCGTCGAGCGTGTGCTGCAATATGTGCAGGCCCCCGGTCTGGGAATAGGAGACATACTGGTCGGTGCCGGCGCCGATCACCAGCTCGCCCTTGTCGGACTGCGAAATATAGGCATGCACCGTGTTCGACATCACCACGCAAGGCACCACCGGCTTGACCGGCTCCGACACCAGCGCCTGCAGCGGATAACTTTCCAGCGGCATGCGCACGCCGGCCATGTTCATGATGACGGACGAGTGGCCGGCGGCAACGACGCCGACCTTCTTGGCGCCGATGAAGCCGCGCGTCGTGTCGACGCCCATGATTGCGCCATTGGCCGCCCGCTTGACGCCGGTGACCTCGCAATTCTGGATGATGTGGACGCCGCGCGCCGAGGCGCCGCGGGCATAGCCCCAGGCCACGGCATCGTGGCGCGCTGTGCCGCCGCGGCGCTGCAAGGCCGCACCGACGACGGGATAGCGGGCATCCTTGGAGGTGTTTAGCGGCGGGCAGAATTCCTTCGCCTGCTCCGGCGTCAGCCATTCATTGTCGATGCCGTTCAGCCGGTTGGCGTGGACATGACGCTTCAGCACCTGGATGTCGTGCACGTTGTGGGCCAGCATCATGACGCCACGCGCCGAATACATGACGTTGTAGTTGAGCTCCTGGCTGAGCCCGTCCCACAGCTTCAGCGCATGGTCGTAGATGCCGGCGCTCTCGTCATAGAGATAGTTCGAGCGGATGATGGTGGTGTTGCGGCCGGTGTTGCCGCCGCCGAGCCAGCCTTTTTCCAGCACCGCGACATTGGTGATGCCGTGCACCGTGGCGAGGTAATAGGCGGTGGCCAGGCCATGACCGCCGGCGCCGACGATGATGACGTCATACTCCTTCTTCGGCTCAGGAGAGGACCACTGTTCCTCCCACCCCTTGTGGCCGCGCATGGCCTCGCGGGCGATGGCGAATACCGAATATTTCTTCAACGTTCCAGCCTCGCAAATGGCAGCCAAGCGTTCATCAAGCCTCGGCGCGCGAGGTGTATCACTAGCGAAACGCAGCTTCCACCCTTGCGCTGTTTGCGACGGCGCTTGCCGTTTTGCGCCGCGCCGAAAATGACGCATGCGATCTGGTAGCCATGGTTGCCTTCAGTCACATTGCCGTCGCGACACTCTGGAGGACGATCATGGGCAATGCCTGGTGGAATTTGACGTTGCGCTTCCTGCTGGAGCTTGCCGCCTTGCTCGGCCTCGGCTTGTCGGGCTGGGGTCTCTCCGATGGATTGTGGCGCTGGCTCCTGGCCCTGGCCTTGCCGCTCATCGCCGCTGCCTTGTGGGGCACCTTCGCCGTCCTCGACGATCCGAGCCGGTCGGGCCGTGCCCCGGTGCCGGTACCGGGTGCGGTGCGGCTGGCGCTGGAACTGACGATCCTGTTCGGTGGTGCCGCCGGATTCTACGTGCCCGGCTACACGACCACGGGCATCATCGTCGCCCTGCTCATCGTCATCAGCTACGCGTTCTCGCTCGATCGCCTGGGATGGCTGCTGAAGCAATAGTTCGGGCCGATACAGGGGCCGCCAGACTCTCGATGCGCCTCAGCAAGTCACGCGGATGACATGCCTTGCCTGAACAGTGCAGACGACCAGACGGCGTAGATCGGTGTCAGATGGCTATGATAACAACTGGCCGCGATCTCTCTGACTTCGGCATCATCCGACCCTTCGGCCATTGCCAGGAGCTGCTCGTCGACCACATAGCGTGGCCTGACTGCGACGGCTGCACCGAAGCGCCGCACAAGCGCGTCCGGATGATCGAGCAGCCACCGTATCCCCTTGGTCGTAGCCCTGAAGTGCTGGCCATGAGCCTTTGCCAGGATCGGGAAGGCCGAGTCCGGACGCAGCGTGGCAGCATTTTCCACCGCGAGCCGTAACTGCCACCGGTCCGCGAACCGGATGAACTCGGTTGTTCTCCATCGAACGCCGGCATGCTCGTCATCCAGCCGCAGCATGACGCGACCGAGAATGGCGCCGTCCGCAGGCGTCGTGCATCCCAGAAGCGCTTCGATTGCGTCGAACCGGATGCCCGAAACTTCACTGTCGAGCAGATCGGCTATCTCCGCGACGACGCAATTCACTTTGTAGCTTATTTTGGAACTGATTTCGGCCACCAAGAAAGCGGCGGCGGCCTGGGTATGAAGGTTGTCGGACGTCAGCAGCGGCCGAAGATTTTCGAGCGGAAAGCCTCTATTAAATTCCGATTGAAGAGCGAACGTCAACGTACTGTCGCCTTCGAAGCCGGGCTCCAGCAACTTGCTCATGATGTCTTGGGGGGTCATTGGAATGGGTGGCGCGTCCACCCGCAATGTTGAATGACGGCTTGGTAGCTTGGCGTCCGCCCGGCGTCAAGAAATCTTAGCAGATGCCTCCGCACGTATCGGGTGGCTCGCGCGCGCCCATCCTGCGATCAACCTCCCGATTGCCGGCGCCGCTGGCGAAGAAAAGGATGCAGAAAATGCTCGCACTCGCCAACAAGATCGCCATCGTCACCGGCGCCAGTTCCGGCATCGGCCGCGCCGCCGCAAGACTCTTCGCCGAGGAAGGCGCCAGGGTCATCGTCGCCGCCCGCCGCCAGGCCGAGCTCGATGCGCTGGTGGCCGAGATAGCCGACGCCGACGGCACGGCCGTCGCCCTTGCCGGCAATGTCCGTGACGAAGCCTATGCGAAAGCCCTTGTCGATCTGGCGGTCGAAAAATTCGGTGGGCTCGACATCGCCTTCAACAACGCCGGCGCCGTCGGTCTCATGGGTCCGATTTCGGAACTGCCGCTGGAGGAATGGCGCGAGACGCTCGACACCAACCTCACCAGCGCGTTTCTCGGCGCGAAGTATCAGGTGCCGGCGATGATCGAGCGTGGCCGTGGTTCGCTGATCTTCACTTCCACGTTCGTCGGTAACACCGTCGGCATGCCCGGCATGACCAGCTATGCCGCGAGCAAGGCCGGCCTGATCGGGCTGACGCAGGTGCTGGCCGCGGAATATGGCCCAAAGGGCGTGCGGGTCAACGCGCTGCTGCCCGGCGGCACCGACACGCCGGCAGCGACCTTCAAGACTCCTGAGTCTCGGGCTTTCGTCGAAAACCTGCATGCGTTGAAGCGTGTCGCGACACCGGAAGAGATCGCCCGTTCGGCCCTCTACCTCGCCTCCGACGCGTCGAGCTTCACCACGGGAGCCGCGCTCTTTGCCGATGGCGGCGTGTCGATCAACCGGACGTGAAGGCTTTCCCCGCCAGGATGCATGTTGATTGTCGCAAGGTGGACGGCCGGTCTTGCTTTTTCCGTGCGATTTGGCGATGCCGTTTCCTGTCGAAACGGGTCTTTTGCCAATACAGGTCCTGGAACCATGATGCTGATCAGAACCTACGTGGCTGCGAGTGCAATCGAAGGCGTCGGCGTGTTCGCCGCCGAGCCGATCAGGAAAGGCGCCTCGATCTGGCGGCTCGATCCGGATTTCGACCGATTGATTCCGATGGAAAAATACGAGGCAGCCCCCTCGCATCTGAGGGAATTGCTCGACCGCTATGCCTATCCAAGCCCGGACCGTCCCGGTTTCATGGTCTATGAGGTCGACAATGGGCGTTTCATGAATCACGCCGAGCGGCCGAATACCGATTTTTCGCAGTATGGCGGCGCCATCGCCACCCGCGACATCGCGGCCGGGGAGGAGATCACGTGCGACTATGGTGAGTTCTTCGAGGATTTCGAGCGGCTTCACCTCGCTACGGCGTAGTCGGCTCCCGATCCAGCGGCAAACCGGCTGCGGTTTGCCGCTGATGTTCATTTCGGCTGTGGACAGCGCGGCCTGATTCTGCTATCAGCCGCCACAATTCGTGGTGTAGATCGCCGCGGAGGCTTGTGGCTATGGCCGCTTGCCTGTTGATATCAAACCCGAAAGACAGGATTGCCCGTGCAGGTACTCGTCCGCGACAATAACGTTGATCAGGCGCTTCGCGCGCTCAAGAAGAAGATGCAGCGCGAAGGCATTTTCCGCGAAATGAAGATGCGCGGCCATTACGAAAAGCCTTCCGAGAAGCGTGCCCGTGAAAAGGCCGAAGCCGTGCGCCGCGCCCGCAAGCTGGCCCGCAAGCGCGCACAGCGCGAAGGCCTGCTGCCGATGACGCCGCGTCCGGTTGCTGCTGGCGCCGCCGGCGGTGCAGGTGGTGCTCCGCGCCCGCCGCGGTTCTAACGTCAATTTTTCGTCCTTTTCGAAGGATACCAGAGGTGGCGCGATGCGGAATCGCCGCCACCTTTTTGTTTAGGGCGACAGGCGTCCACTTGGACGCGCAAAGGACGCTCTAACGCTTTACGACAATTTTGACCCGGCCCGGAGGGGGGACCCGGACCCGAGTGACGCGACTGAAGTGAGGACAGGGCAGACATGAACGCAATCAGCGTGGAGCGCAGAACCCCATTGCGCGGCTTTGCCCTGACGGCAGCCCTGCTTTCCGGGCTGGCGCTGGCCGGCTGCCAGACGGCGGGCCCTACAGGCGAATTCAACAACATCGACAAGGCGCAAGGCTCGAGCGAGAACATCTCCTCGCTGTCGGCGGTGATCCAGCGCAATCCCAAGGATCCCGAAGGCTACAATGTGCGCGGCTCCGCTTATGGCCGTGGCGGCCAGTACCAGGCGGCGCTCCAGGATTTCAACACGGCCATCCAGCTCAACCCGAATTTCTACCAGGCCTACTCGAACCGTGCGCTCATTCAGCGCTTCCTCGGCAATCAGAAGGCCGCGCTCGACGACTACAACCGTTCGATCCAGATCAATAGCAATTATGACGCCGCCTATATCGGCCGCGGCAATCTCTACCGCAAGGCGGGTCGCACCCAGGATGCCTTCAACGACTTCCAGAAGGCAATCCAGCTCGACACCACCGATGCGCGCGCTTACCACAATCGCGGCCTGATCTATCAGAGCCAGGGCCAGCACAAATTCGCCATCGAGGATTTCTCGACCGCCATCTCGCTGGCGCCGGACGCCGCCGAGCCCTACAATGGCCGCGGCCTTTCCTATCTGGCCACCAACGACGAAGACAACGCCTTTGCCGACTTCAACATGGCGATCAAGCTCGACGGCAAGAACGCCGAGGCCTGGGCCAATCAGGCGCTGATCTACGAGCGGCGCGGCGACAAGGTCAAGGCGGGGAAATCCTACCGCGAAGCCGTGCATCTTGATCCGACCTACCAGCCGGCCAAGGATGGCCTCGCCCGCGTCAGCGGTGCGACCTAGACGCTAATCAAAGCGCTGCCCGTTGTGCGCCCGAACGAGCGCGCGGCTCTCGAAAACCCATCAGTCCGGCAACCGCGCATTAACCCCGGCGGAAAGGTGTTGGCGCGTGCCTTGTTCGCGCCAAGTTTTCAGGGGAACGGTCTGGCCACCCAAGCCGTTATTCCAAGCAATTTGCGAAAGGACCCACCATGATCAAGAAACTCGCTTGCGCCGCTGCCCTCGCCACGACGGTGTTCGCCGCCGCCCCTGCCAGCGCCGGCAAGCTGCAGCTCGGAACGCTCGACTGCACCATTGATGGCGGCACCTCTTACATCGTCGCTTCCAACAAGGGCGTGTCCTGTGTCTTCCGCCCCTACCATCACGGACCGTCGGAGATTTACACCGGGGTCATCTCCAAGATCGGCGTCGATGTCGGCCAGACGCATCAGGGCCAGCTCGTCTGGGCCGTGCTGGCGGCAACGCGCGAACGTGATGCGGGCGATCTCGCCGGCAGCTATTATGGTGTCAATGCCGAGGCCAGCGTGGTTACAGGCGGTGGCGCCAACCTGCTGGTCGGTGGCTTCAACAGCGCCTTCATGCTGGAGCCGCTCAGCGTACAGGCACAGACCGGCGTCAACCTCGCAGTTGCAGTGACCTCGCTCGAGCTGATCCACTCGCTCAAGTGATTGCATGGAGCCATGCGCTCCACGACCCCTCTATTTGCGGCGCGGAACCAGATAAGATGGTTCCGCGCCGTTTGATTCTTGGAGCGATACCCGGAAAAGAGTGAAACGGCTTTCCCGGGTAAAGCGCGTGGCGCTTTCCCTTAGGGAATTGCGTCAAAACAAAGAGATAGAGCGGTTCCGAACCGCTGGGGGACTGCATGCCAAAGACAGCCATCGCTGCTGCCATATTCGCCACCACGCTTACCGGAGCGGCGCATGCACAGGACAAGGGCATCGAACTCGGCGTGCTGGATTGCGCCATCGGCGGCGGCACCGGGTTCATCTTCGGCTCAAGCAAGGATTTGAGCTGCACCTTCAACCCCGCCGACAAGACTTTTGCACCGGAAGCCTATTTCGGCGCCGTCAACAAATACGGCCTCGACATCGGCACCACGAAGCAGACGGTGATGCAGTGGATCGTGCTGACACCGCTGAAGAACATCTACGCGCCGGGCGCGCTGGCAGGCGACTATATCGGCGCCAGCGCTGAGGTGACCGCCGCAGTCGGCGCCGGTGCCAATCTGCTGGTCGGCGGCTCCTCGCAGGCCTTCACCCTGCAGCCACTCAGCCTGCAGACGCAGACCGGCATCAACCTCGCCATCGGCGTCAGCCAGTTCCAGTTGCGCAGCACCGAGAATTGATCGCTCGGTCGCTTGCCGATAAACCCTCGAAAAATTTCGCTTGAGCTCAACCCCGGTTGAGGTTTTACAAGCCTGCCCCGACTTGAGCGGCGCCCTCGACGCGGCGCGCGATGCACGCTCCTGCCTGCGCATGGTCCTGCCGGAAACCCAGACTGGCTTCTGGCGCCATGCGTTGGCGTCGAGATATGGAAGGCAGGGGTGGACATGACCGGAATCAGCACCAACAGGGTCGACTGGCGCGCTTTGTGGGCAAGCGGCGACCTGGCGCGTTTCTGCTTCATCAGCCTCGGCATCCTGCTGCACGCCACCAACGAGACGATGGTGGCGACGGTGATGCCGGCCATGGTCGGCGAACTGGCCGGCGTCCAGCTCGTCGGCTGGTCTTTGGCCATCTATGAACTCGGCGCCATCGTCGCCGGCGCTGCGGCCGGACGGCTGGTGAGCTATGTGGCGCTGCGCACCAACATGGTGGTTGCCGCCCTCCTTTATGCCACCGGGGCGCTGATCTGCGCCACCTCGCCTTCCATGCAATTGTTCCTTGCCGGCCGCCTGATCGAGGGGCTTGGCGGCGGCGCGTTGGTGTCGCTGGCCTTCGTCTCGGTCGAACGGCTGTTCTCGCGCGCCATCTGGCCGCAGCTTTTCGGCATCATGTCGGCGATCTGGGGCGTCGCTGCCTTCAGCGGCCCGCTTCTCGGCGCGATCATGACCGAGGTTTTGTCATGGCGCTGGGCCTTTGGCATCTTCACCTTCGGCGGCACTGCGATGGCCCTGGCGAGCCTGATTGTCCTCAACACGCCCGAGGCCACCAGGCCGCAGGCGACCGCGGGCAAGGCGCCGCCCTTCCCATTCGCAGCGCTTGGCTGCCTTGCCGTCGCCGTGGTGCTGATCGCCTCGGCAGGCGTTGACATCGCCCTGCTGCGCTCGTCGGTGCTGATGGCCCTCGGCCTCATCGGCCTGGTGCTGTTCTTCTACATCGACGCGCTGAAGCCGCGCTCCCGGCTTTTTCCGACGCGGCTGTTCTCTTGGCGCACACCGGTCGGCGCCGGCATGACCATGGTCGCCGCCTTTTCGGTAGCGACCTGTTCCTTCGGCGTCTACGGGCCGCTGATCCTGACCAGCCTGCACAACATCCCGCTGCTCACCACCGGCTACATCATCGCCGCCGAATCGATCGCCTGGTCGATCCTGTCGATCCTCGTCGCCAATGCGCCACCGCACCGAGAGCGGTTGATCATCGTTGGCGGCGCGCTGATGATCGCGGCAGGCATCGCCGGCTTTGCCTACACGATACCGCTGGGTTCCATTCCGCTGATCCTGCTTTGCGCCCTGCTGCAAGGCGGCGGCTTCGGCATCGCCTGGCCGTTCCTGACCCGCGTCATCGTCGCCTCCGCCCCGGAGGACGAGCAGACCATCGCCTCGGCGGCCGTGCCGACCATGCAGCGCATCGGCTATGCCGTGGGGGCAGCACTTGCCGGCATCGTTGCCAATGCCAGCGGCTTTTCAGAAGGACTGAATCATGACGCGGCCGCGAATGTCGCGTCCTGGCTGTTTCTTGCCTTCGTGCCGCTCGGCATTGTGGGCTGCCTCGCGGCCTTGCGGACATCGTCGACGGCAAACCGCCTGCAGGAGGCTGTTGGTTAAAGCAATTCGAGGAAAGTGTGAAACCCGGGAAAAGCGCGTTGGCGCTTTCCCTCATGGAATTGCTTTAAAACAAAGAGATAGAGCGTCACATCGAACGGCCTCTATTCGACCTCTCGCAGTCGATAGCCGACACCGGTCTCGGTGGTGATATAGCGCGGCTGGTCGGGGGTCTTCTCGATCTTCTGCCTGAGCTGCCGCACATAGACCCTGAGATACTGCACGTCGGTCGAATCGCCCCAGACCTGCTTCAAAAGGAAATGGTGGGTCAGCACCTTGCCGGCGTGCTGCACCAGGATGCGCAGGATCTCGTATTCCTTCGGCGACAGCTTGACGTCCTTGCCTTCGACCTTGACGATGCGTTTGACCAGATCGACGGACAGGTCGCCGGTTTGGAACACCGGCTTTTCACCCTGCTGCTGGAACTTGTGGCGCAGCGCCACACGGATGCGCGCAACCAGCTCATTCATCCCGAACGGCTTGGTGACATAGTCGTCGGCGCCAAGTTCTAGAGCCTGGACGATGCCGGCCTCGTCGGTCCGGCTGGACAGGATGACCACCGGAATGTCGAGGCCGTCGTCGCGCCATTTGCGCAACAGCTCGTGGCCACCCATGCCGGGCAGGCCGAGATCGAGCAGGACGAGATCCGGCTTCTCCACATCCATCAGTTCGATCGCTGCCTTGGCATTCGGCGCCTCGCTGATCGCGTAGCCCTGGCTGCCGAGCCCGACACGAAGCAGCTTGCGGATCGGCGGCTCGTCGTCGACAACCAATATCCTGACGTTCGAGTTTGTCATGCCAAGTCACCCACTTCGTTGTCGTCCGTATTGGCGGCATCGAGATCGGGCTGGTTCGCCGGCTTCGGCATCCTGATGGTGAAGACCGCGCCCGAACGGTCGGTTCGGTTTGCCGCCGTGATCGTGCCCCCCATCGCCTCGATGAAGCCGCGGCAGATCGACAGGCCGAGCCCGGTGCCGGCGCGGACCTGGTCGCGCTTGCGCACTCGGTAGAACGTGTCGAAAATCCGTTCCAGGTCGCCGGGAGGAATGCCCAGCCCTTCATCCATGATCTGCAGGATAACGGAACCATTGTCGGACCAGCCCTGTATCCGGATCGTCGAGCCGGGCGGCGCGTATTTCGCCGCATTGTCGAGGAGATTGAACAGCGCCTGCTCGAACAGCACGGGGTCGACTTTCAACATCGGCAAATCGTTGGGGATGTCGATCTCGGTCTTGTGCTCAGCGATGATTTTCCTGGCCCTCTGCAGGGCGGAACCGACGATGTCGCCGACATAGTGGAAGGCGTAGTTTGGCTCCATCGCGCCGGACTCGATCTTGGTCATGTCGAGCAGATTGGCGATGAAGCGGTTCAACCGCTCGGATTCGTCGAGCACGGTTGTCAGCAGCTCCGACCGGTCCTGTTCAGGAAGTGCCGGCGCGAACTCCCTCAGCGTACCGGCCGCGCCCATGATGGCGGCGAGCGGCGTTTTCAGGTCATGCGAGATGGAAGTGAGCAGTGCCGAGCGCAGCCTGTCCGCCTCTGCCGCGAGCTTGGCGCGGTCGACGTCGGCGACGAGCTGGATGCGCTCGATGGCGACCGCCGCCTGGTCGGCCAGCGCATCGAGCAGGCGCTGCTGCTCGGGCGTCAGCAACGGACCCTGCTTGTTGTTGTCGAGGCCGATGACGCCGATTGCCGTGCGCCCAGTGCGCAAGGGAAGATAGAGGCGCTTGGCGCCCGGAAGCGTATCGGCGCCGCGTCCCGCGGCACGGTTGTGCTCCCAGGCCCAGCGGGCGGCTGCGATGTCGGCCTCGGCCAGCGTGTCGTCGGGCGGATAGCCGGCCTTGACGGTGATCGTTCCGTCTTCGGGCAGCAACAACACCACCCGCAGCTTCAGCATCGAGGCAATCTGGAAGGCGGTGGCCCAGAGAACGTCGTCGAGCGTGCCGGCGCCGGCGAGCTTCTTTGAAAAGAGGTAGATGTCCTCGGTGGCCCGCGCCCGCGAGCGGGCGGCGATCGCCTGGCGCTGCACGCGCACCGTCAGATTGCTTGCAATGACGGCGACAACCAGGAACACGCCGAGCGCAACGATGCTCTCCGGATCCCGGATCGTCAGTGTATAGCGCGGCTCCAGGAAAAAATAGTTGAACGCAAGCGCGCTGGCGAGACAGGCATACAGAGCCGGCCACAATCCGCCGGTCACCGCCGATGCCAGCACCCCGACGAGAAAGATGATGGCGAGGTTGCGAACGTCCAGGAACTGGTCGAGAAGGACGGCGAAGGCGAGCGAGCCCATGACATAGGCCGTGGCCTTGAGATAGGGCCCGATCTGGAACTGCCACTGCTCGTCCGCCGCCCTGACGTTCCTCGACGTCGCCTCGGTGTTGCGTTCGTTTCCCGAAATGACATGGACGCTGATGTCACCGGCATTGCGGATGAGATCGTAGGTGAGCGAGCCTTCGATCAATTCGCGCCAGCGCGACCGGGTCGGCCTGCCGACCACGATATGGGTGAAATTGTTCGCCGTCGCATAACGCACGATGTCCTGCGCCAAATTCTGACCCGGAATGGTCGTCACCTCGGCACCAAGCTGTTGGGCGAGGCGCAGGTTCGTGGCGAGCCGGTCCTTGTCCTCCTCGGGCATGCTGGCCGAGCGAGGGCTGTCGACATGCAGCGCCGTCCACGGCGCGCGGAGCCGGTCGGCCAGCCTGCGTGCATAGCGGACGCGGGCCGATCCTCCCTGGCGCGCGTCGAGACAGACGAGGACCCTTTCCCCCGCTGCCCACGGTCCGGGAATGGCGTGCGCCTGCATATGGATCAGCAACTGGTCGTCGACGCGCTGGGCGGTGCGGCGCAGCGCCAATTCCCTAAGCGCTGTCAGATTGCCGGGCGAGAAATAATTCTCGATGGCGCGCTGGGCAGTGTTGGGGAAATAGACCTTGCCTTCCTCAAGCCGCTTGATCAGGTCGTCGGGGGTGAGATCGATGATCTCGACATCGTCGGCCTGGTCGATGATTAAATCGGGAACCGTCTCGCGGACCCTGACCTTGGTGATCTGGGCGACGACATCGTTCAGGCTTTCGACATGCTGGATGTTGAGCGTCGTGTAGACGTCGATGCCTCGCGTCAGGATTTCCTGGACGTCGAGGTAGCGCTTGGGGTGGCGGCTGCCAGGCGCGTTGGTGTGGGCGAGTTCGTCGACGAGAACCAGCGCCGGACGCCGGGCGAGGATGGCGTCGATATCCATCTCGTCGAGGACGCGCCCCTTGTAGTCGACCTTGCGGCGCGGAATGACCTCATAGCCCTCGACCAGGGCCAGTGTTTCCTTGCGGCCATGCGTCTCGACGACGCCGATCACCACGTCCACGCCGTCGGCCAGCCTGGCGCGGCCCGACATCAGCATCTCGTAGGTCTTGCCGACGCCGGGTGCCGCACCCAGGAATATTCTCAGGCGGCCGCGTTCCTCCCGCTCGGCATGATCGAGAAGCGCGTCGGGAGAAGGTCTGGTTTCGTTGCGGCTGTCGTCCGGCATCAGCATCGATCATGGATGGCGCCGGGGGTACTGTCGATCCCCGGCACCCACCATTCACTATTTCGCGGCGTCCAGCGCAAGGTTGAGACCGAGCACGTTGACCACCGGTTCTCCCATGAAGCCGAGCTCCCTGCCCTTGACCTGGCCGTCGACAAGCGCCTTGACCTTGGCTTCGTCGATACCCCTGGCCTTGGCCACCCGGGCGACCTGGAAATAGGCCGCTTCGGGGCTGATATCAGGATCGAGGCCGCTGCCGGACGTCGTCACCAGGTCCATCGGAACAGGCTGGCTCGGGTTCTCCGCCTTCAGCTTCTCGGCGTCGCCCTTGATGCGGTCGATCAGCTTGGGGTTGGTCGGGCCGAGGTTGCTGCCGCTGGAGGAGGAGGCGTCGTAGCCATTGGTGCCGGCCGCTGAAAGCCGGCCGTGGAAATACTTGTCGCTGGCAAAGCCCTGGCCGATCAGTTCGGAGCCGATGACCTTGCCGTCCTTTTCGATCAGGCTGCCATTGGCCTGGCGCGGGAACAGCGCCTGGGCGATGCCGGTCATGCCGATCGGATAGATCAGGCCGGTCAGCACCGTGAAGAAGACGATCATGACGATCGCGGGTCTTATCTGGGTGAGCATGGAAATATTCCTTAAGCGAGGCCGAGGGCGGTGACGATCATGTCGATCGCCTTGATGCCGACGAAGGGGACGATGATACCGCCGAGGCCGTAGACGAGCAGGTTGCGGCTGAGCAGCGCACCGGCGCCGATGGCACGATATTTGACGCCTTTCAGTGACAGCGGGATCAGCGCGATGATGATCAGCGCGTTGAAGATGATGGCCGACAGGATGGCGCTTTGCGG
This sequence comes from Mesorhizobium sp. CNPSo 4670, assembly GCF_057784235.1. Classification (NCBI taxonomy): domain Bacteria; kingdom Pseudomonadati; phylum Pseudomonadota; class Alphaproteobacteria; order Hyphomicrobiales; family Phyllobacteriaceae; genus Mesorhizobium; species Mesorhizobium sp. CNPSo 4670. The sequence continues at coordinate 45,961 of NZ_JBWJFQ010000010.1, forward strand.
CGTCGCCAGATGCATGATGTTGAGCGCCTGCAGCGGGCCGGTCGTCTGTCCCGGCGCGACGTAGAAGACGGCGAACATCGCCGGGATGATGGCGAAGTACTTGGCGACGTCGTTGGCGATCGAGAAGGTGGTCAGCGAACCGCGCGTCATCAGCAGCGCCTTGCCGATCTCGACGATCTCGATCAGCTTGGTCGGATCGCTGTCGAGATCGATCATGTTGCCGGCCTCGCGGGCGGCGACCGTACCGGTGTTCATGGCAACGCCGACATCGGCCTGGGCAAGGGCCGGCGCATCGTTGGTGCCGTCGCCGCACATGGCGACCAGCTTGCCCTTGGCCTGCTCGTCGCGGATCAGCTTCAGCTTGTCCTCGGGTGTCGCCTGGGCGAGGAAGTCGTCGACGCCGGCTTCCGCGGCGATCGCCGCGGCCGTCATCGGATTGTCGCCGGTGATCATCACCGTGCGGATGCCCATGCGGCGCAGTTCGGTGAAGCGTTCGCTGATACCGCCCTTGACGATGTCCTTGAGGTGCACGACGCCGAGCAGGCGCCCGTCACGCTCCACCGCCAGCGGCGTGCCGCCTGACTTGGCGATCTCGTCGGCGATGGCCTGCAGATCGCGGACGGATTCGCTGCTTGGGCGCGTGCCATGGGAGGCTGATGTCGACTGGTTGACATGGGCGAGAACCGAATCGACGGCGCCCTTGCGGACCGACGAACCATCGATGTCGACGCCGCTCATGCGGGTCTGCGCGGTGAAGGGCACGAAGGTGGCGTGCAACGTTGCCATGTCGCGGGCGCGGATGGCGTATTTCTCCTTGGCCAGCACGACGATCGAGCGGCCTTCAGGCGTCTCGTCGGCGAGCGAGGCGAGCTGGGCCGCGTCGGCCAGTTCCTGCTCGGTGACACCCTTGACCGGGCGGAACTGCGTCGCCTGGCGATTGCCGAGCGTGATCGTGCCGGTCTTGTCGAGCAGCAGCGTGTCGACGTCGCCGGCCGCTTCGACGGCGCGGCCGGACATGGCCAGCACGTTGAAGCGCACCAGGCGGTCCATGCCGGCGATGCCGATGGCCGACAGCAGGGCGCCGATCGTCGTCGGGATTAAGGTCACGAACAGGGCGACCAGAACGGTCACCGAGATATAGCCGCCCGAATAGGAGGCAAAGCTCGGGATCGTCGCGGTGGCCAGCACGAAGATCAGCGTCATGCCGACGAGCAGGATGTTGAGCGCGATCTCGTTCGGCGTCTTCTGGCGCTCGGCGCCTTCGACCAGCGAGATCATGCGGTCGAGGAAGGTGTGGCCGGAAGCGGCAGTGATGCGCACGCGGATCCAGTCGGACAACACCTGCGTGCCGCCGGTGACCGCCGAACGGTCGCCGCCGGATTCGCGGATGACCGGCGCCGATTCACCGGTGATCGCGGCCTCGTTGACCGAGGCGACGCCTTCTATCACCTCGCCGTCGGACGGGATGATGTCGCCGGCCTCGACCAGCACGGCATCTCCGACCTTGAGGCTGGTGCCGGGCACAAGCTTGTATTTCGTGCGGTCTTCGCCGGTCAAAAGCTTGGCCTGGGTCTCGGTGCGCGCCTTGCGCAACGAATCGGCCTGCGCCTTGCCGCGGCCTTCGGCGACCGCTTCGGCGAAATTGGCGAACAGCACGGTGAACCACAGCCAGATGATGATCTGCAGCGTGAATTTGAAATCGCCGCCGCCGGTGATCAGGTCCCTGACGAACAGGACGGTCGTAAGCGCCGAGACAACGGCGACGACGAACATCACCGGATTCTTGATCAGGGTGCGCGGGTTCAATTTCCTGAAGGCCCCGCCGATGGCGGGCCACAAGATGCTAGCATCCAGGATGCTCGCTGATTTGGACTGGCTCATTTGATGGCTCCAGTATCGGTGTTGTTGGATGGCACCGATCGATCGGATGCCGAAAAGGGTGGCCCGTAGACCAGCAGCCAGATCACGATCATGACCGCCGCAATGCCTAGGAATGTGGATACGGTCGGGAAGGGAGGGGGAGTTGCCTCCCCCTCATTGTCGGCCTTGGGCCGAGCCTTGCGACGCATATGGTTGAACCAGGACATAACTTTTATCCAAGGCGGGGCAGTTTCAGAAGGTCTGCCCATGGATCATCGCCAGCTGTTCGACGATCGGTCCGATCGCCAGCGCCGGGAAGAAGGTCAGGCCGACGACGATCAGGATGACGCCGACCAGCAGCCCGACGAACAGCGGGCCATCGGTCGGGAAGGTGCCGGCAGAGGCCGGGACCGTTTTCTTGGCCACCAGCGAGCCGGCGATGGCCAGCGCCGGAATGATGACCAGGAAGCGGCCCATCAGCATCGTGATGCCGAGCGTGATGTTGTACCATGGCGTGTTGCCGCTGAGGCCGCCAAAGGCTGAGCCGTTGTTCGCCGCCGCGGAGGTATAGGCATAAAGTATCTCGGAGAAGCCATGCGGCCCGCCATTGGCGATCGATGCCACGGCGCTTGGCAGAACCGCCGCAATGGCCGTGAACGTCAGCATCGCCAGTGGCAGGCACAGGATGGCGAGCATCGCCATCTTGACCTCCTTGGCCTCGATCTTCTTGCCGAGATATTCCGGCGTGCGGCCGACCATCAGACCGGCAACGAAGACGGCGACGACGATGAACATCAGGATGCCGTAGAAGCCGGCGCCGACGCCGCCGACGATGACTTCGCCGAGCTGCATGTTGACCATCGGGATCAAGCCGCCAAGCGCGGTGAAGCTGTCATGCATGGCATTCACGGCGCCGCAGGACGCGGCCGTGGTGATGACGGCGAACAGCGCCGACAAGGTGATGCCGAAGCGCGTTTCCTTGCCTTCCATGTTGCCGCCGTCGATGCCAAGCGCGTGCACCAGCGGATTGCCGCCGGCTTCCGCCCAGTAGCAGACGGCGACACCGGCGATGAACAGGACACCCATGGTGGCCAGGATCGCCCAGCCCTGGCGTTGGTTGCCGACCATGCGGCCGAAGACGTTGGTCAAGGCAGCACCGAGTGCGAAGATCGTCACCATCTGGATCAGGTTGGAGATCGCGTCGGGATTCTCGAAGGGATGCGCGGCATTGGCGTTGAAGAAACCGCCGCCATTGGTGCCGAGCATCTTTATGGCCACCTGCGAGGCAACGGGACCGACCGCAATCGTCTGCTGGGCGCCTTCGAGCGTCGTGGCGTTGACATAAGGGCCGAGCGTCTGCGGCATGCCGAGCCAGACGTAGACGAGGGTGAGCACGATGCAGAGCGGCAGCAGCACATAGAGGGTGCAGCGGGTCATATCGACCCAGAAATTGCCGATAGATTTGGCCGAAGCGCGGGCAAAACCACGGATCAGCGCCACTGCAATGGCGATACCAACCGCCGCCGACATGAAGTTCTGCACGGTGAAGCCGGCCATCTGCACGAGATAGGACATCGTGCTTTCGCCGCCATAGTTCTGCCAGTTGGTGTTGGTCGGGAAGCTGACGGCGGTGTTGAAGGCGAGATTGGGTTCGACGGCGGTCATGCCCGCCGGATTGTAAGGCAGGACGCCCTGCAGCCGCTGCAGGACATAAAGCACCAGGAAGCTGGCAATGCTGAAAAACATGATGCCTGCCGCATAGGTGGTCCAGTGTTGTTCCTCGCGCTCGCTGGTTCCCGAAATGCGATAGAGCCCGTGCTCAATCGGGCCTAGAACCGGCGAAAGAAATGTCCGGTCGCCGTTGAAGACGCGGTACATGTAGCCGCCGAGCGGCTTCACCAGCAAAACGACGATCCCGCAGTAGACGAGGATCTGTAGCCATCCGTTGAGAGTCATGATTGTAGCTTTCCGTGCCTTGCGCCAATTGCCGTCAGAAGCGTTCTGGACGAACGAGGGCGTATGTCAGGTAGACGAGCAGGAACAGCGTCACGCTGCCACCGAGAATATAGTCGACGAGCATTTCGCGATCCTCGCGTTAGAGAATGTCACAGGCTTTGATGTAGGCGAAGGACAGGGCAAAAAACAAAATCCCGATCCCGAGAACGACGATGTCCATTGTGCTTGTTCCTTGCTTCCGATCTTCTACTTTCGACCGTAGCGCCTGCCACAGGCTGGTCGGCGATTGCGTAAACAGGTCGGCGATTGCGTAAAAAGCGGCCCGCCATACTTCAGGTGTGACGGCGCCAACTTTTGCTCAAGGCGGAATATGGACCCGATCGCCATAAAGGTTCGAGACGGGACTGGAAGGAAAGAAATAGGATTTTTATAAAGGTTTTGCGCCCGGCTCGTGGCCGGCCCCGGGCCAACAAATTTGGGTCGCTGGGGACGTCATTGCCGGAACGAGCGGAACAAAACTTCCAATGCGAGATTGTCGACCTGAGGGCTCACCACAGGAGACGACCATGGCAAAGCAGAAAATGCTCGACGACCTATTTCACGACACCCTGAAGGACATCTATTTCGCCGAGAAGAAGATCCTGGCGACGCTGCCGAAAATGGCCAAGGCCGCGCAAAGCGCCGACCTGAAAGCCGCCTTCGAAAAGCATCGCGCCGAGACCGAGGGCCATGTCGCAAGGCTGGAGAAGGTCTTCGGCGTCATCGGCAAGAAGCCGGTCGGCAAGACGTGTGCGGCCATCATGGGCATCACCGAGGAAGGCGCCGAGATCATGGAGGAATACAAGGGATCTCCCGCGCTCGACGCCGGCCTGTTGGCCGCCGCGCAGGCGGTCGAACACTACGAGATTTCGCGCTATGGCACGCTAAGGACCTGGGCCGGCGAACTCGGGCTGAACGAAGCCGCGACACTTCTCGAAGCGACGCTGAAGGAAGAGAAGGCTACGGACGAAGCGCTGACGCAGATCGCGGAGTCAGCCGTCAACCTGGCGGCAGAAGCAGCATAGCTACCGAAAGCAATGATCGGCGACCGCGTCAGGAACAACCTAACGCGGTTCCCGCATCATGCTGAGATAGGTTGGGTCGAACTCGGCGATTTCCTGCAGCCGGTGCCAGTCGAGAATGGTCACCGTGTGGTTTGCCCAATTGACGACGCCGACCTTGCGCAGGGCGCCGATGACGCGGTTCATGTGCACAACCGAGAGGCCGAGCACGTCGGCCAGTTCGGCCTGCGAGAGCGGCAGATGGAAGCTCATGCCGTTGGTGCGTTGCACCACCTGCAAGCGTACGAAAAGCTCACAGACGAGATGGGCCAGATGCGAGGTCTTGGAACGGCGCCCCATCGCCACGATCCATTCGCGGTGGATGGCGCCGTCGACAAGCGTGTCCAGCCACAACAGCCGGGTCAGGTGCGGTGCTTCCTCGGTGATGGCACGCAGCCGACTATGATCGGCGAACATGACATGACAAGGCGACAGGGCGACGATGCCGTGATCCATGGTTTTCAGCAGGAAAGCGTGGAGATCGACGAAGTCGCCAGGCACCTGCAATGAGGTGAACTGTCGGCCGCCATTCTCCAGCACCTTGTAGCGTGCCGCCAGGCCGTCGAGGATCAACGTCGAGTAAGTCGGCCGCGATCCCGAGGCGACAATGTCCTGTCCGGTCGCAAAATGCCTTTCGAAGGTCATGGCACCGGCCAGCAACGCTTTCTCGCCGTCGGAGAGCGCGTCGTGTTGACCTAGGTTCAGATAAAGGGATTCAAGCACCGCTATCTCCAGCGAAGGGGCTCAGAGCCGATCGCCAATTCGTTTGGCGCAAGCATGGGGCGGCTGCGGAAGCACTAGGTCTTCGGACGGGGCCAGGCATTAACATTTGTTAGAGTGCACTTATTCGCCGGCAAGCGCCACCTCAGGTGGAACAACAGTTCGGTCCGCGAATTGTCGGTTGAATCTCTCGCGAACATCATCACCTGGAGGTCCAGCGCATCATGCCCAGATATTACCTCGACCTCTACAATGGTGACGGTCTGACGGTCGACGATGACGGGCAGGTGTTCGAAACGCGCGAACGCCTGCGGCGAGAGGCGATACGCATACTGCCCGACATCGTCCGCGACGAGATGATCGAGAACGATCGCACGGTCATTACCGTCAAAGTGCGGGACGAGAGCGGGCGCCATGTCTTCGAAGCATCGCTGGTCGTCTCTTCGGGGTGGTGTGACTGAGAGCCTCGGCCCAGGGCTCGGACCGAAAGATTCCACTGGCCATCATTTGTAATCGTCACCGCCGCCGCACCGCTGCACCATGCGGAAACTGATTGAGGTGACAACGGTTCCGAAACCGACGTCCCAGCAGCGGAAGGACCGGCATATGAATCGCGCGAAAGTCGATACGGAGCGCGACGAACGCGCCAAGCGTGAGTCGCTGATCGTGACCGCCGCCGAGCGAGCGGCGCGAGATGAAAAGACGGCCAGGCTAAGAGCTCTGCGCCTTGCCGCGCAGTCGGCGGATGAGCCGGCATCGGCCGGCCCCAAGCCGCCGCGGCCACGCGCACGTTCGACGCAATGATTGTCGCGCAAGATACACAGCCCGCATCTGTGATTTCCTGCGGCTCCTGAAAAAGCGAAAGCCCGGCTGGGTCGAGCCGGGCTTCTGCGATGGCCGGTATAGATTAGCCACCACGATGGGAGGTGGCGTCAGGCGGCGTAACCGCCATAACCACGGGCAACGGCGTGTACGCCCGCGGCCGGCTCGAGATCCGGCCACAGGATGCCGGAAGCCTGTGCAAATTCGACCAGCGCACGGCGCGCCTGCTCGATGGTCACATAACCCGGAACCGCGAGATCACATGCCTTCATCGCGTTGCGATAAAGCGGGCCGCGGCGGGAAGTCGTCCAATCGGTCAGGAAATCGTGCATTTCGGCCAGCGAGGCAATCTCGCGCTTGAAGCCAAGGCCGACGGTCAGTGCGACCGGTGAATGAAACAGCTTGTCGTGCATGAAAAGGGCTCCTGATTTCGCAGCGCCCGGGAGAGATATCCGGGCTGGTCCACGGACGGGACGCCGTGAAACGCGCCGCGAGGCAGGAGGTTCCAGGCCCAAGCGCTTTTAGGTGAATGCAGCGGTCATCCTTTGACCGGAATCCCCGCACAGCCCTCTCGGGCGCTATCAGCGGTCGGCGGATTGTCGCGTGAGGCTGGTCGGCATCCGCCAGGACCTTGCTTCACTCGCGACTGGAGCCTCGCGTGTCTCACGCTGGTTCGACAGGCGAAGAACTGCTGCAAGCCTGTTTCCCAGCGAGACGCCGGACTTTTCAACAAAAAGGTGCGCGACCAGCGCCATGAGGAGCAGAAGCACCATCGCCATCACGATCACAAGCCAATACTGCGTGGCGTTGTCCAGGGCGAAGGTTCGCACGGGCACGATGGAAAATATCGAGACGAAGGCAAGCCCCTGCAAGAGATAGATGCCATAGCTGATCTCGCCCAGTCGCACTGAACGGGTGGCGGTCAGAAGGCCAAAGAAATCGGCGCCCGAGACGATCAAGAAGAAGGCACTGGTGCACAGCAGCATCGGTCCCGGCGCGTAGGCAACCCTGTAGGTGGCAAAAATATACACCAGCAGCGCCAGGGCGATGGCGGACAGGACGTGCCGATGCAACTTCACCAGCAGGGCGCTTGCTTCAAACGTCGCGCACAGCATGCCGCCTGCGAAAAGTCCTAGATAGGAGTAGGCGCCGCTGCCTCCCCCCATTGACATGAGGATGGAAAAAGCCAGCAGAACGGCCGGTAATCCTATGCGGGTAACCGGGTGCCGGCTGAATATGGCTGCGATCGGCAGGCTGAAATAGAACAGCCATTCATAGGGCAAGGTCCAGGTTACGCAGGCCAATGTGCAGACGCGGGCATTCGAAAGCGGGACATAGCCAAAGACACCAAACAGCAGATTGAAAAACGCCCGCTCGTAGGTCGCGAAGGTCGAATAATCGATCCGCCCGTCAACGACCTCCAAAGCCATCGCCACGCCGACGGCCAAGATGTAGAGCGGCCCGATCCTGAAAGCCCGCTTGAGCAACAGGGTCGGAAAATCCACGGGGGCCTTTGCCGACAGCAGTTTCCCCCAGAACAGATAGGCGGAGATGATGAAGAAGAAGGACACCCCCACCTGTCCCAACAGGCCGTAGAAAGCGGAGGGCGGATACTTCCATGCGCCGGTCGTCAGGAATTCGTGGTAGATGACGGCGTGGTGGAGTGCGACGGCAAGCGCCAGATAGCCTCGCATCCCGTCGATCCCCCGGACCCTGGCGGTGGTCGCTTCGAAGCCGACCCGCTGAAACAGCGGCAAGCCCGCAAGCGGCCAAAGCAGCGCGACGACCACGAAGGCGGGCCAGAGATCATAAAGTCCAATCACGATTGCTCCGAGCCGATGCGCAAAACCTGCTGAGTCCCCTGTTGGACTATGCAACCTTGCCCAGCGCCGGCACAAGCGCTCGCCACGATCCGCCTGATGCTTTCCCGCGGGCGGCTAGCCGAACAATGGCTGCCTGGCCGAAGCCATCGAGCGCTTGCACGAAACCGGGATCGGGAATTCTGGAGGCGTTGGCCGATAGCGCTGTCGCCGACGTGTGGCCCTACTGCCGCACGAGCGCGTTTGCTTCAGCCCATGTTGCCAGCATTGCTCGACTTTCTGCGCCGAGGCGTCCGTGCGCTCGATCTGCCCCATCATTTGCTGCGTCAGCATCGCAAGCCTTGCGGTGCGATAGACGTCGCCGTTTCTCGCGGTATCAGGGTTGAAGATCGCGATCATCATGGGGCAACCCCAAAAATCATGGGACTACAATTCGAGTGCCGGTGGATCGATCTTCGTCAGGCGCTCTCTGGCCTCGATCACACGCCGCTTAGCGGCCCGTATTCTGCCGCAGAGCGCGAGATTGATCCCGACTCCGCAGTCTTCGTCCAGCATTTCCTTGGCGCGCCTGAGGGCGGACTCCGCCCGCTTGACGCGCTGTCTGGCCTTGGCCAGTTCCAAGATTACGAGATCGGCCATCGCGCCACGTTCGTTGTGCTCTGGGGTGTACATCATGAAGTGCTAACTCATGACGGCGCGGATCGTTCCCCCGTTGAGGCCCGGCATCGAGATCACGAATAGAGTCTTCGTTGCGACGAGCCCCTTCAACGGAGATCTTTTTCCCATGACAGTGAGACCACGATGGCGGGCTTTTCTATTGCCCCGCGGTCAGGACGAGCGTGCGCACTCTTGCGTCAGTTCGTTTCAGGCAATGCTCTGGAATATCTGGCCACGTCGCCTCAGCGCATTCTTTCCCTGTGTCCGCAACAGTTTCGCGAGGCTGCACGTTCGCGGCTTGGGTAGCGGTGGTTGACGTGAAGAGCACTGTCTGCGTTATGAGGGCCGCAACAGTGGCGACCTGGATCAGGACGGTAGCTAGGGCGATTTTCTTGAGCACGCGAGGAAACGCTCCACCCCGCTCCTGGTTCCTCAGGCTTCTGATTTTCGTTCAGATTGGCCCACGGCCTCACGTTGTGGACTTTTCTGTTTGAGTAGGCCAGCCAAGCAGGGAAAGAAGCAGAAGACCTAGGCTCTCCAGAAATCTCCAGCGATTTCAAAGCGTTGTCGAGCGATGGTGGCGGAGAGAGCGTCCGCCTAAAGTCTTCGCCAGCAATAGTTTGAGGCAGTATGGGTTATCTGATAACTATTTGATAACACTTGATTTTGTGAAAAGCCTGTCCGCCACCGTCCGTTCTCGTTTGCTCGCTTCCGCGATTTTGGTTTATGGTTGCCTTTATGTTTTTGAGGGGCGAGCCATGGCGGCTAAGGCGAAAATCACGACTGACAAGGCACTGTCGGCCCTTACCGGGCAGGGCAAAATTTATTCCGATAGCATCAAAGACACAGGGCTCTACCTGTTCGTCACGAAGACAGGCACCCGGCGGTGGGTTTTCATTTACAGCCGCCACGGCAAGCGCCGTGAAATGGCGCTTGGCTTGGTGGATGGCCCTAAGGGCGTTTCCCTGAAAGAAGCTCGCAACCAAGCCCGTGCGTACCAGGCGACGCTCGCGCTAGGCGGCGACCCTTGGAACGACGTGCGCCGCGAAAAGGAACAGCAGACCAAAGCGCAGACGTTCGGCGAATTCGCGGACACGTTCATATCGGAACAGGCCAAGGGCTTCCGTAATGCCAAGCATATCGCGCAATGGAAGATGACGATGAAGGTCTATGCGAAGCGCCTTCAACGCCTTCCGCTCGACAAGATTGAAACCGCCGACGTGCTGGCGGTATTACAACCGATCTGGACCGCGAAACCTGAGACTGCGAGACGCACACAGGGACGCATTGAGCGCATTCTTGACGCCGCACGGGCACAGGAGTTGCGGGGCGGAGAGAACCCGGCGCGATGGCGCGGCCACCTCGATAAGCTACTGTCCCGCCAGAGTAAGCTATCGCGCGGGCACCATGCCGCGCTCCCATACGCGAGCGTTCCCGCGTTCCTCGCCAAATTGCGTCAGTCGGACGCGGTTTCCGCGCTGGCTCTGGAATTCCTCATCCTGACAGCCGCGCGCACCGGGGAAGTGATCGCGGCCCGCTGGAATGAAATCGACGCGACAAACGCCGTGTGGACAGTTCCCGCCGCTCGTATGAAGGCCGGACGCGAACACCGTGTCCCGCTGTCAACTCGCGCGCTTGAAATCCTAAACGCCGTGGTTCCGGTCCGCACTGCGCCTGACGGTTTCATTTTCCCAGGGGCCAAAGAGGGCAAAGGGCTCTCCCAAATGGCGCTGGCAATGATGCTGCGGCAATGCGGTGAAAATGACATGACGGTGCACGGCTTTCGGTCGTCGTTTCGGGATTGGGCGGCGGAGGAAACCGACGCTCCCCGCGAAGTCGCCGAAGCGGCCCTGGCCCACGCGGTCGGCGACGCGACAGAGCGTGCGTACCGTCGGGGCGATGCGTTGGCGAAGCGGCGTTTGTTGATGGATGCTTGGGCGGCTTTCGCGCGGAACGACCCAGTTGCTGAAAGAGGCACATTTGACGCGAGCACGGATGATCTAGCCCCAAAGGACGCCAATGATTAGGAGAAGCAGGACGAACCCGAGAAGAAACGAGTAGAGCTTCAGATAGCTCTTGTCTATCCGAACAACGATCACCTCGCGCTCCAGAGGCGCTCCAAGAGGCTGCTCTTCAAGCACTGTTTCACGGTAAGTCTCAAGGAAGGGTACTTTTGATGAGCGAAGCCTCTCATATTTCTCATCTAGCCGCCTCCTGGGGTCCATCTTCTTGTCCTCCATTCCCGTGTTGATCTGTGTATGTTGCAGCAGGTCGTCATTCCAAGCTGGCTCGATCGAGCCGTTCGTCGTGGTTTTCGTGGAAGACCACAAGGGGCGTGAACCGAAATTCGAACGCTACCCAGCGCTGACAAGTTGCCAGCAAGCTACATCTAGTTTTAGGAGATATCGCACGGATTGCGCGACAAAACTATGCTGCAGCATTTTCAATGATTTAGGGGAACGGTGCGGGATAACGGCCCGATTTTTCCATCAACATGTTGTGGCTCAAAGGTGGCGATGAGTATTGTCCTGTATGTTGGTGACATATGAGGACAACGAAGCATGTTGACGGAAACCACGACCGCGCGCGGTGCGATGTCGGTAGCAGAATTCCAGCACTGGGCCAGCGTCGGGCGGAGCAAGCTTTACCAAGAAATCAGTGCCGGGCGGCTCCAGGTACGGAAGATCGGGCGCAAGACCGTCGTCACTATGCGCGATGCGGAGGCGTGGCTTGCCAACCTTCCCGCCCTGGAAGTCCCGCAGCGCCACCGGGTAGAGAAGTAATATGCCACGCTTTTCTGGAACACTAGTCGAGGATACGCCGGACTCGGAAGGTCCGTGGGTGAAGTACGGCAAAATGGCTCGCTTCACAGGAACGCCGGTCGAGGAAAACAACCCAGACTCTCCCGTGCCGGATGGTCCTTGGGTGAAGTATGCAAAGCAACCTCGCTTCAACGGGACGCCAGTTGACTTCCCTTCCGACGTAGGTCAGCCGGCGCAGGCGCAGGAGGCTATGTCGGCCTCCGACGTGCTGTCAGGCGCTGTCAGCAATTTCCTGCCCAGCGCCGGCCAGTTCGCCAAAGACCTGGCGCAGCCCGTGCTGCACCCGATCCAGACCGCGCAGAGCATTGGTGACATTGCCGCCGGTGTCGCGGCGAAGGCGGGCATTGGCAACGCCGACCAGGGTGCGGCTGACGCCCTCGGCCAGTTCTTCGCACAGCGCTACGGTGGCATCGAAAACGTCAAACGTACGATGGCGCAAGACCCTGTCGGCTTCCTGTCGGACCTCGCCACCATCTTCTCTGGCGGCTCGCTGCTCGGCGCGAAGGCTCCAGGCATGCTCGGCACCGTCGCTCGTGCGGCCGGTACGGCAGCGGACATCGTTGACCCGCTGGCGAACGCCGGCCGCGTCGCTGGCGGTGTCACGCGCGGAGTGGGCAACAAAATCGTTGCGCCTGTGCTGGGCGTGACGACCGGCGCGGGTGGTGACGCAATCCGTGGGATGCAGCGTGCCGGCCGCGAGGGAAACACCGCCGCGCTGGCACAAATGCGGGATGCAGCCCCCGTCACGGACATCCTTGATAGTGCTGAAAACGCCGTCCGTGCCTTGTCGAGTGACGCCAGCGCGAACTACGCGCGGGACATGGCAAGGGTCAAATCCAACACCAGCGTCCTGGATTTCAACGATATCGATCGGGCTTTGACTGACGCACAGGGCGAGGTCTTCTTTAACGGCAAAGCCAAAGACACCCGCGCAGCTTCGGTGCTGGCTGACACTCAACAACTGGTTGATGAGTGGCGGAACGCCGGTCCAGCTTTGCATACGCCAATGGGTTTCGACGTGCTCAAACAACGCCTCGGCGAAATCCGCGATACCGCTGATGTGGGCACGCTCGCGCGGCGCGTCGCTGACAAGGCGTACCATAGCGTCAGGGACACAATCGAGGCGGCAGCGCCAGAGTACGCCGCCGCTATGCGTGGATACGCCGACGCGGCGGGAATGCTGAAGGATGTCCGCAAGACTTTTTCGCTCACGGATATCGCCTCCCACGACACCACAATCCGCAAGCTCCTATCAACCGCCCGGAACAACGTGAATACCAATTTCGGGGCACGGCAGACGCTTCTGGGCAAATTGGCGACGAAAGAGCCTTCGCTCCCTGGCATGATTTCCGGTAGGGCTTTGTCGTCGTGGGAGCCGCAAGGGCTCGCTCGCGTCATGCAGTCGGGGTCCCGCTTCGCTGTGCCTGGGGCGGTGCTGCTTTCGAACCCGACCGCGCTTGCGGCGGCTCTCGCGTCGCTTGCTGTGTCGTCTCCCCGCGTCGTCGGTAGTGCCGCTTATGGCATCGGACGGGCACGGGCCACCCTCAACCCCGCAATGATGCGGCTCATCACCAAATCCGCTTATCAGTCGGGCCGCGCGGAGCGGGCGGTGGGAGGTGCCAAATGACGAATTTCGTCAGGGACATCGTTTCGGCCTTTGTGCGCAACGCCGCTGCGGCTCTTTCGCCCGAAGACACGGAATATGTGAGGGCAACCCGGATCGACCCACCCCCACCAGCCGACTTTGACCCCGATGAGCCCGAGACCGTGGTCTGGGCTTTTGCCTGGGCGGCGTCCTTGGCAAGGGGCTTTGATCCCCTAGCGCCCGAATACTCCCCCACCATTCATTGAAGGAAATCTACCCCAATGCTCCTACCGGAATTCGTGCCCGAACGCTTCAAAACCCCCGAAGCACAGGCCGCGCTAGAGTGGCTTGTGACCCGCGTTAATGCGCTTGGCTCAGAGAGGGATAAGCGCCTGTTGGTTGAAGCGACAAAATCGCTTCTGAACGAAATGGTTGCCAACGCCAACACCACGCCGCGCGAGGAAGTTGACAGGTTGATCGAGTCGTATCTCGCGGATTGGCATGGTGATTTTGGTTTGGACTACGACGATATGATAGAGCGGGCGAGTGACAACGCCGATGCGCCATCACCTCCGGGCGCAGAGGAAGTCCTGTCCGACGAAAACCTGCTTTCATTCCCTATGCCGGACCTGTTCGTTATCGCGGGGTTCCCCCCGGCGACGAGCATAGGGCGAGGGGCTTCATGAATGATTTCCGCGCTATGGCCCGTGATGCTTGGAAAGCGCGGATGGCGGCCCGTGTTGTCAATGCTGACAGCGGCTGACAAGCAGTAATCCCGTGCTCGCCTAGGGCACCGGGCCCTAGGGTAGCGGGCAAATTATCGCCCACTGATTTACCCCATATCTAGTGCCTACAGCTTGCTTTTTTGCACTTCTGGCGCTAGATTTTGTGTTGCTTGTTCGCGCACGGACACGCCATTCCGTTGCCTGCACCACTAACCGGCCTTGGGGGGTCGGGGTGCAGGCAACCAGGAAAAGCATCCCCGCCGGCAAAGCCCGTTTCTCCCCAAAATCCCAACACTCTACTTTCCTTCGGAAAGGCTCCCCCGTGCGCTCAGACACTAGCCATACCTTTGGCAGCTCCGCTGCCCCGTTTATCCGTGCCGGTTTCCCGGCAGCGGACGTACTGCCGATCATCCCGCCCGGCGCTCAACTTGTCCAAAAATCGACCGTCAAGCCAGACCAAGCAGGAAAGGTTCCTGGTCGCTTCTGTAATGGCCCTTGGTCCGGCCTGTCAGGGCCATGGCCTTCTAGGGGCATTGACCCTGGTACCATTTCAGCCGCCAAGGAATGGCCCACCGGCAACGTGGGGCTTCGCTCGGCGAACTTCCCTGCAATCGACATCGACACCTCTACGGACGAAGCGCTTGCGCTTGTCGAGGCTTTGGTTGTGTCGTTATTCGGCACGGGGTTGCCTGCGCGCTTCCGGCCCGGCGCGCCCCGCGCCCTATATCCGTTCCGGCTCAAACCGGGTGCCGAGGCCTTCCGCAAGGGCCGGCTAGAGTGGACCGACAAGCAGGGGAAAAGGCATGTAGTGGAAGTGCTCGGCTTCGGGCAGCAATATGTTGTTGCCGGCACGCACCCGAAAGGCGGGGCGTACCAGTGGCGCGACGGCAAAAGCATTGTGTCAGTGGGTGCTGACAACCTCCCCTGCCTGACAGGCGGAGACGTTGCGGCGTTTGTCGATCTGCTGATAGAGGCAATCCAGGCAGACGGCGGCACTATTGTCAGCGCGGCAGCGTCGGTGGAGGGCCCAACGCACTATGAGGTGACGGTGCGTGATGCCGATCCCGCATGGCCCGACGAAATGGCGTTAGAAGCCTTGAACGCAATTCCGAACACCCAGCAGGCACTGCCGTCGAGGGAAAGCTTCGTCGCACTCTTGGCGAGCTTCAAAGCCGCAACAGGCCGCAAAGCCGACGCGCTGGCGTCCGACGCTGAAGCCTGGGCAGTGCGGCATGGGTGGGCGGACTCCGAATATTTCTGGAAGATATGGGACAGCCTCACGGTTTCGCACGTGCCGCCGGAACACTTGGCGTATGTAGCCAAGCAACACGGGTGGGACGGAGCCGCGCAACTTGCCCAGGTTGATTTCGCCGAAATTGATGGCAGTGCGGCCGACGACCAATCCCGTGCAGCCGGCTACGTGCCTCCGATCTTAGAGAAAAAAGGAGCGGTCAACATGGCGGCGTTGGCAGACGCCCTCCGCCATGCCGACTCGCCCTACGTCCGGTTCAACGAAATGGATCAGCGGCCCTTCCTCGTGCGCTCTCTGACGGGCGAACATAGCTTTAGGCCCCGGCCTTTGACGGACATGGACGAGCTAGTAATGCTGGAACGCCTGCAAAAAGGGCCGTTTCCTACAGCCAATCTGGATGCCCTACATCAAGCAATCAATCTCGTCGCCGAAGAGCTCAAATACCATCCCGTCATGGACCATTTGAACAGCTTGGTTTGGGATGGGCGCCCACGTATAGACACTTGGTTGACGCGGTATCTCGGCGCAGAAGCAACCCCGGCGAACCAAGGGCTTTGGGTCAACGATACCTTGGTCCACCCCGGGCTTGGGGCCATGTTCCTGTTTTCGATGGTTGCGAGGGTGAAGCACCCCGGCATCCAGGCCGATCACGTCCTTATTCTTGAAGGCGGGCAGGGCACGGGAAAATCGTCCGCAAGTCGTATTCTAGCGGGCGAGTGGTTTTCTGACACGCTGCCGGATGTCTCAAGCCGGGACGCGGCCATTCAATTGCAAGGTGTCTGGCTACTTGAGTTGTCGGAACTTGCCACCATGCGGAAATCGGACGCAAACTCACTTAAGCGTTTCATTTCCAGCCCTGTAGATCAGTTTCGCCCAGTTCACGGGAAACGCACTGTCCGGGTGCCGCGCCAGAATGTCTTTATCGGGACGACAAATGAGGCGGCGTATCTTCAAGATGACACAGGCAACCGGCGTTTCTGGCCTGTGCAGACTGGCGCAATCGACCTTGACGCCCTGACGCGGGATCGCGACCAGCTTTTGGCCGAAGCCTTCACGCGGTTTAATGCCGGCGAAAAGCACTACCCGACGCGGGAGTTCGAAGCCAAATACCTCGCGCCATTGCAAGCGAACCGCCTCGAATGTGATGCGTGGGACGAGCCGATTGACGATTTCCTGTCCGATAAGACCGAAGTCAAAAGCTTGGCGGCCATTGCCGAAGGGGCGTTGAAGTTGCTCCCAGCCCAAATCACCAAGCCAACGCAAATGCGGATTAGCTCAGTCATGCGGCGGAGGGGCTGGGTGCAAGCCAAAGGGGCAAAGGGGGCTCGCTGCTGGCGGCGGGGGGCGCAGCGGCCCAGCGTGCCAGGGGCGACGGCGTTTTAGGTGGCATTAGGTGGCACGACGGTGGCGCAAGATTTCGGGAGCAGCGCCACCAATTAAACCATTGAATTGGCAAGTGAAATCGCCCTAGGTGGCACAGGTGGCATTACTTTTTCTAAAAGATAATAAGGGTGGGTGGGAGCTCCGTGCCCAACACACTCCTCCGCTGGCAGATAAATATGAGGAATTTTGATGCCACCTGTGCCACCCGCAGTGAACGCTTTGAAATAGAACGATAATTCGGAACAAGGTGATGCTACCCCTTCTGCCACCTTGCGCCACCCAATGCCACCTCACAACACGTGGGTTGCACGAGGTGACTCCCCAGGAACAGCAATGGAAATGACAGACAAAAAGCAGGCTATCGAACGGGTTGACAAGGGGCGGTTCGCCAAGGGCCAAAGCGGCAACCCTGGTGGTCGCGCGGCAGTCCCCGCCGATATCAAGGAAATGCTCGGGCGGTTGACCCCCCGTGCGGTGGAAATCATGGCGGAAACGTTGGAATGCGATGACCCCAAATTGCGCTTCCAAGCCGCACAAGAGGTCTTGAACCGCTCGCTGGGCAAGCCCCATGCCACGCTTGATGTGAAGGCAACGGTTGACAGCGGCCAAGCACACCTACAGGCGCTTGTGTCACTGACAGCTCTCGGCGCTTCTCAGAAGACGGTCGAGGCGCTGACTATCGACGCAACGCCCGCGCTCTCCGCTCCGCTTGCAATCGAGAGTGACGATTAGGGTCAAAACTCAATCAACTGGCTGCCGCCAATGACCGAGATGGGTGGCGAGCTGTCATTCCTGTCGGGCACTGGAACGAGCAGGCAGCGCCATGAGCGGCCCTTAGGGATAAGGCATCGAATGACCGCAGTGGGGCCGGAAGCCGAATTGCGGCTTCACGACTTTGGGATGGCGATCGCGGACGTTTTTGCGCGAGCGGCATGAAGTCTCGACCTGACCCTGACCGGACCTTCCGGCCGCCAATCAGCATCCAAGTGGACGTTCGGCCGAACCACACCCATGACCCCCCTTGCCGACCCTTCTCTGCGACAGACTCCTGTCCTTAGCTGCGCGAAAACGCGGGCCCTTCTGAGTTTGCTCCAGCAGTAGAATCCGGCAGTGGCAATTAGAGCTTCGAAGGGCAGCCTGTAGCAAGAGAGTCTACGCCACTGTGCGCAAACGCATTTTTTTACGCGTTGCCGGTTAGGTAGCCGGGCTGGCTTTGAGCGATCTGGACCTATAATTTGCATTCGGTGTTGAATGGACCTCACGATGCCGCGTGACGATTTCAGCGAATTGCGGGCCTTCCTGGAGGTGGCGCGGGAGCGCAGCTTCACGCGGGCGGCAGTCAAGCTGGGCGTGACCCGCTCTGCACTCAGCCATACGATCCGGGCCCTGGAGGAGCGCCTCGGCGTTCGCCTTCTCTCGCGCACGACCCGCGACGTCGCCCCCACAGCGGCCGGCCAGCGCCTTGCAGAGCGCATCGGGCCGCACTTCGAGAGCATTGCAGCGGAAGTCGGCGCACTTGGAGCCCTCCGCGACACGCCGTCCGGAGAGGTCCGCGTCGTGTGTCCGGACGACGTGACGGAAATGATCTTTCGGCCCAGGCTGGCGGGGTTCCTTGCGGACCACCCGGACATTTCTGTGGAACTCGTCATCGACAATGGCTTCACGAACATCGTCGAACGCCAGTTCGATGCCGGGGTCCGGCTGGGCGAAGCGGTTGCGCGCGACATGATCGCCGTTCGCATCGGTCCAGATGTGCGCTACTGCGTGGTGGGCTCGCCTGGCTATCTTGCGCGTCGGTCAGCCCCGACCACCCCGCATGAGCTGACCGACCACAACTGCATCAATCTCAGGCTGCCGACATCAGGCGCGCTCTATGCCTGGGAGTTCAAGAAGGACGGGCGCGAGTGCAGCGTGCGCGTCGATGGCCAACTGATCCTGAGCGACTTCCGGTCAGCGCTGGATTCAGCGCTCGACGGCATAGGTCTGGCTTATGCGCCGGCTGTACTCGTCGCGCGATATGTGAAAGCCGGCCAACTGCGCGAGGTACTGACGGATTGGTGCCCGACCTTCCAGGGCCACCACCTCTACTACCCGAGCCGGCGCAACCTGTCGCCTGCCTTCGGCACCTTCATCGACGCCTTTCGACACCGATCAAGGTAGCGTCCGAGATCCGTGGCAAAGCATAATCAGCTAACACCCATCTCGGCCGTCGGCCGCAGTCAGCTGCGGGAGTTGATAAGCTAGAGCGCTAGCGTGTGAAAATCGCCCCGCCGGGGCGACGGATGCATGAAGTCAATGAACGCGGGAATACGAAGTCGCTGCCTCCAAACATTGTTGTCTTCTGCTCAACAAGACATGTCGATTAGGGACCATTCTCAAACATGTCTGTCACCGCTACGTTGAAGCCAATCTCAACAGACTGCTGCAGTGGCGTTGAAAAGCCGGAGGTTGCCAATGTGTAAAACATTGCCTCCCTGCAGCCCAGCCCGGCTGTGCCGTCCGTCCATGCGCAGGCCCGTTGAAAGAATGGACTTCAGCAGTCCGCAAGCAGCTTGCGGCCGACACAAGGAAACCTCTCGATGCGTTACAATCAACTTGGAAATACCGGACTTTTCGTCTCGGAAATCTGCCTCGGCACCATGACATTCAGCGAAGCAGGCAGCGGGGGTGCCATCGCTGGCGTGGGCCAGAAGGCTGCTGACCAGATCGTTGAGCGCTCGCTCGCAGCCGGCGTCAACTTCATCGATACCGCCGATGTCTATTGGTTCGGGGAATCCGAAAGGCTGCTGGGCCAGGCGCTGAAGAACCTTGACGTCCCGCGCAAGGACGTCGTCCTCGCTACCAAGGTTTCTCGTGAGATGGGCGACAAGCCGAACGATCGCGGCGCCTCGCGCGGGCACATCATGGATTCCGTGGAAGCAAGCCTTAAGCGGCTGCAGACGGATCACATCGATCTCTATCAAATCCATGCGACCGATGCCGTGACGCCCATCGACGAGACGCTTCGCGCTTTCGACGATCTCATCTCGCGCGGTCTCGTGCGCTATATCGGTGTTTCGAACTGGCAGGCGTGGCGGATCGCCAAGGCGCTCGGCATTTCCGAACGCCGCGGCTTTGCCCGCTTCGAAACCGTCCAGGCCTACTACTCCATCGCTGGCCGCGATCTCGAACGCGACATCGCGCCGTTGCTGAATGAGGAGAAGCTCGGCTTGATGGTCTGGTCGCCACTTGCCGGCGGCCTGCTCTCAGGCAAGTACGGTCCCGGCGCGCCCGGCAACGGCGAAGGCCGTCGCGCCAGCTTCGATTTCCCGCCAGTGGACAAGGATAAGGCCTGGGCCTGCATTGCCGTCATGCGCGAGGTTGCCCAGAAGCATGGCAGCAACGTCGCGACCGTGGCACTCGCCTATGTTCTCGCCAAGCCGTTCGTCACCAGCGTCATCATCGGCGCGAAGCGCATCGAGCAACTCGATCAGAACCTTGCTGCCGTCACCCTGAAACTCGACGCCGGCGACATGCAGAAACTCGATGAGGTCAGCGCGCTGGGGCCGGAATATCCGGGCTGGATGCTTGCCCACCAAGGCGCTGGCCGCCGCCCGCCGCCCTTCGAGCCAAAAGCCTGAGACCTGGAAACGGAAACGCCGATGCCTCAGGCATCGATATTGCCGGCTGGGGGTCACCTGGCTGAGCTGTCCCCAGGCGGCGTTTGTCATAGGCCAGAGCATCCTGGTGGATAGCGGGCTCCAGCATAGGGCCGGTCATCGATCCGGACCATCTCGAGGAGGCTCAAGTGATTTGTATCTGCTGCGGTTCTGTCTTTCTACGGCGGCCATTCCAATACTACTTCTGTTCGAACATGTGCTGGGAGGATGCCAAAACCAATACCCCGTGGAGAATTCTGTCCGATGATTTCGGACCGTTCACGCCTGCTGTCAGGCTCACTGCTTCCGCCAGCTATCCTCGTCCCGGCCCATGCCGGAGAGCGCGGCGACCAAGCCGTCAGTTAAACCACACCATGGGACACGACCCCCTATCTCGGTTTGGACGGACGTGAGCGCTATCGCGAACTGCAGCTAGTGCTAATATGCTGCGCTCACCGTCAAAGCCGAAGAACTGCTCATGAACGAGAGCATCGAAGGAGAATGGACCGTATCTGAGTTGGAAGATCGGGTGACCGAACTCATCGAGCATCAGACGGCCATCTCAGAAGTGCTGAGCGCCATTGCAAGCTCGCCGCACGACATGCAACCTATCTTCGACGCCATCCTCGACAGCGCCACACGTCTCTGTCGAGCGGATATAGGCGGGTTACGTCTCTCCGAAGAGCGCGGCCTGCGTAGCGTGGCGATTCGAGGGGACCCCCTTTTGGTTAGTCAGGCGTTGTCGTCATTCCCAGTAGGGAGCCTTCTGAGTCGATTAGCCACAAGCAAGTCACCCACCCACATCCCCGACTTGACAATGCTTAAAGGCTCTCGCCGGGATGATCTCTGGACCATGGAGGTGAACGCAGGTCTTCGAACGGCCCTGATTGTGCCGTTGCTCAAAGACGATGAGCTAGTCGGGGTAATTGCTCTGGGTCGCAAACAGGTGCAGCCGTTCACCGACAAACAGATTTCCTTGTTCAGGGACTTCGCTGCGCATGCCGCCATTGCCTTAGAGAGCACGCGTCGCGAGCGGCAGTTTCGCGAGATGCAGAACGAGCTGGCGCATGCCAACCGTATCACTACCATGGGCCAGCTCACCGCCTCGATTGTTCATGAAATCAGGCAGCCCATTGCGGCGGCACGCACAAACGTCACTGCCGCAATGCGGTTTTTGAACCAAAGCCCACCTGATCTGGCGGAGGTGAGGGAGGCGCTCGCCTGCATCGTGGACGACACCGATCGAACCAGCGACATCGTCGACCGGATCGGGACCCTCATCAAAAAAGCGCCACCTCGGAAGGAGACAGTCGACATCAATGCGGCGATCCTGGAGGTGGTCGCTTTGACCCATGGGGAATTGGTCAAGAGCTTCGTCACTGTGGGCACGCAACTGGCGGGCGGGATGCCACGCATCCAATGCGATCGGGTGCAACTACAACAAGTGATGTTGAACTTGATCGTCAATGCCATCCAGTCGATGAGTGGCGTTGAGGACGACAACCGCGAACTACACATCAGCACAGTGAGTATCGAGCCGGAGGCCGTGTGCGTCGCGGTGCGGGATACCGGCCAAGGACTGCGCCCGGAGAGCCTGCCGCGTCTCTTTGAACCCTTCTACACGACGAAGCCCGACGGCATGGGCATGGGCCTTTCGATCTGCCGCTCGATTATCGAAGCCCATGGCGGGCGGCTGTGGGCAACCAAGTGCGAGCCGCGGGGTGCTCTCTTTCAGTTTACAATCCCCGCTGACAGAGCCGCCAATCCTTGATCGATGTCGCCTATTGGCGCAGCCGTAAATCCAGCGTGGTCGTCGGAGATTTCTGCTTTCGGGCAACCGCACAACTTGACTCTACGACCGACATTAGGCGCTTAGCCGCCATTCGGTCGTGAATTCACCTATGTCCGCCGCGGGTCACGGAGCGACGCTTGTGAATGCGCCGCTCCGCATACTTCAGAGTTCAACCTGTTCAGAGATCGCCAATGCGTCATCGACTTCGATGCCGAGGTAACGGACGGTGCTCTCCAGCTTCGTGTGACCGAGAAGCAGTTGCACAGCTCGGATGTTGCCGGTCTTCTTGTAGATCTGCGACGCCTTTGTCCGCCTCATTGAGTGCGTACCGTATCGTTTCGGGTCGAGGCCGATGCTGGCCACCCATCTGCCTACGATCCTCCCATACTGCCTCGTAGACATGTGCGGCTTAGCGCGAACCCGGCTGGGGAAAAGGAAATCCCTTTCGGTCAGGCCTCGGCGTGCTATCCACGCACCGACGGCCGCGCGTGTCTGCTCCGTGATCTCGAACTGCACTGGCCGCCCTGTCTTCTTCTGTACGATAACCGCCCGATCACGCACGCTACCCGAAAGGGCGACGTCTCCGACGGTGATCGTGACCAAGTCGCAACCGCGCAGCTTGCTGTCGATCGCGAGATTGAACAGCGCAAGATCGCGTTCTGCGCCTGATACCTGCAGTCGCGTCCGGATGCTCCAGACTTCTCGTGGCTTGAGCGGAGGCTTCTGGCCAACAATGTGGCCTCGGTTCCAACTAGGCATGGTCCTTCTCCCATGCCGCCCTCCACAGCCGCAGCGCCCGATCCGAGCCCGCAAATTGTACGTCTCGCCTGGAGCCGCCTCCGAGGATTCTGTTCGAAAGGTTACCGACTTGCGACTTGCGGCGTGTCCGATTAAGTGGACCACGGTAATTGGCGCACTCGCGCCAACTCCTGACATTTGCGTTGGGCGCAGCGAAGTCGCAATCCGAGCCTTGCTAGACATTTTCTTGGCCTGCCGGCCAGGCCACACCGTCAGCCCTCACTCCTCCGGCAAGCCCGCGATCCGCATGTGTTTGAGCAAGCGTTCGAGGCCTCCGGGGGCAGTATATACCTTCTCCAATTGCTTGCGCAGTTTGCTGATGGAGTTGAGCGGCGAGTCTTTGAGGAAAACGGCAAGCGCTTCTTTCGCTTCCCGCTCCTTTCCCAGACAGGCGTAGATTCCTGCAAGCGTTCGGTATGCTTCGTTCGGGATCCTGGACATTTTCCGCATCCACGTCAGCGCAGCCCCGCAATCGTTCTTTGCGTAGAGCGCCCAGCCCATCTGCCAGTTGAACCATTCAGGGTAGAAAGGATCGATGCCCATAGCCTGCTTGATCCGATCCATCGCTTCGTCTGTACGGCCGACCCAGATCAGCGGATCCGTACTGCTGACGAGGATCATGGAGTTGCTGGGATTGAGGGCGATCGCCTGATCGAACCGCGCAAGGGCCTGCTCGACCTCGCCGGCGTCAGCATGCACGCGGGCGCGTGCCCACTGCGACTCGGGATCGTCCGGAGCGAGCAGGATAGCCTTGTCTGCGTATTCGGCGGCACGCTTCAACCCCTCGTCACGGTCCTGCTCGTGCCACCCGAAATCCGCGTCAATGCGATAGGAGTGGGACAGCCCGATATAGCCGAACTGGGAGTTCGGATCCGCTTCGATCGCCTTGAGGCTGAACTGCCGAAGCAAAGCGGTCCCCTTGCCAGAGAAATCCTTGTCGATCTCGGCAAACCCCATCAGATAGTAGTGCAGCGCGCTCACTCGGGCGGCATCGCTCTGTGGCCAGGGTCGCTCGATCCTATGCCAGACCCTTTCCGCAATAGTACGGATGATTTCCTCCTGAACGACGAAAAGATCGCCGATCGCGCGGTTGTAGGTGTTGGCCCAGAGATGCGATCCGTCATGCGCATTCAGCAGTTGGGCCGTCACTTTCAGCCGGTCTCCCATCTTCTGCTGGCTGCCTTCGAGCAGGTAGTCGACCCCGAGTTCATCGCCGATCTGCCTGGCATCTGTCGGCTTGTCGCGGTACCTGAAGCTCGAGTTCTGGGCGACGACGGCATAAGTCTTGCTCTGCGCCAGCTCGGTGATGATCCCCTCGGCGACGGCGTCGCTAAGATATCCCTTGTCCGCACCGGTACTGAAGTCCTCGAAAGGAAGGACCGCAATCGTCGGCATGTCGCTCGAACGAACTGGACCTGCCCGCCATGTCTCGGCACCGTAGTAGGCGCCGATCGCTGCGGCGACGAGAACGACTGCAGCAAGAATGAAGCCGCGCCGGGAATGGCTGCGGCTCTTGTTTAGAGCCTTGATCAGGCGGCGCCGTGGCTGCCCATGCAGATTCACCCGGTAGACCGCCACGGGCTCTACGATGTTCTTCATACGCTGCTCGCCCATGGCCTCGAAAGCGAAGGCAAGCTTCTTTTCTACCTCCTTGGCCACCTTGCCAGACACGTAAATGCCGCCAGGCTCCGCGATCTGCTCCAGGCGCGCGGCTATGTTGACCCCTTCACCAAAACGGTCGTCACCCTCGACGATCACCTCGCCCAGATTGACGCCGATCCGCACCTGGAAGCGCTGGTCCTCTGGAACGGCCGCGTTGCGCTCTACGAGGCCCTTTTGCAGCGCCACGGCGCATTCGACCGCATCCACAACGCTTGAGAACTCAGCCAGCAGACCGTCGCCCATGAGCTTGAATATCTGGCCATGGTGGCGGGCAATTTCCGGTTCGAACACTTCTTCTCGGCCGGCCTTAAGACGCTCGAACGTGCCCTGTTCGTCCTGCTCCATCAGTGCGGAGTAGCCGACGACGTCTGCGGCAAGAATGGCTGCGAGCTTCCGGTCCATGACCGACCTCAACGTAGCTCTTTTATCACGGGGCTGAACAGCGGTACAGGGTGGGGTATTTGGAACACCCGATCGTAAACATGTTAAGCTGAGCCAAGATTCCTTAGATGTCGCAGGTGTTCTATTGGCGGGTAGCAGCCGAACTCTCTGGAGGTCGCAGAAGCAGAGCGCTCGTCGAGCTCCCGCAATGCCTAAGTCGGCTTCGATGTCTGATCGCGACGTTGTCCGCACCCACGAACGTCCGCTCTTTGGAATCCGCAGCCTGAAGCTGCCAGTCCGCTATCGTGCCCCGGTCGGCAAAGCGCCGCCTGGGCGGTTGAAGTCAGGCTTGCCACCGCCCTATAGCGGACATTACCGGCGACCACGCTGGAGGTCGCGGTTGCGCCATTTCGAGACATCTCAGCATCGCCGGCAATGTCGCGCTTCGGATGGAAAGCGGCTGCCCGGTCAATGGAAGACCCGGAGTGCCCTCCATCGCTGCGAAATCTTGCTATTCAAAAATGAAGCAGCCCTGTCCCTGAGTCTGTGTTATGTCGGATAGCGAAGGAGGGGCAAGGTGAGCGAGACCCGCAAGCTTGCGGCGATCCTGGCCGCCGATGTCGTCGGATACAGCCGGCTGGCAGGCTCGGACGAAGATCGGACGCTCGCGCGCCTCCGGGCGCTCCGCAGCGACCTCATTGATCCTACCATCGCCGTGCACACCGGACGCGTGGTGAAGCGCACTGGAGACGGAACCCTCGTCGAGTTCCGCAGCGTGGTCGACGCGGTCCGGTGCGCCATCGAGGTGCAGAACGCCATGCTTGAACGCAATGCCGGCGTGCCGCCTGATCGACGTATCGAGTTCCGCGTCGGTATCCATATCGGCGACATAGTCGAGGAGAGCGACGGCGACCTGATGGGCGACGGTATCAACATTGCTGCCCGTCTGGAAGGTATCGCCGAACCTAATGGGATTTGCCTGTCGGGTGCGGCATACGAGCAGGTGCGCGACAAGCTGAAGGATGAATTCGAGGATCTCGGCGACAAAGACCTCAAAAACATCGCGCGGCCGGTGCGAGCCTTTCGTGTGGTCTTAAACGGGGACACCGCCAGAGAGCCCATTGTGCCCGACTTGTGGGGTGGAAAATTGGCGCTGCCCAACAAGCCGTCGATCGCCGTCTTGCCGTTCCAGAACATGAGCGGCGACCCAGAGCAGGAATACTTCGGCGACGGGATCGCCGAGGATATCATCACCGCCCTGTCGAAACTTCGCGGCTTCTTCGTCATCGCCCGAAATTCGACCTTCGCGTACAAGGGCAAGGCGCCAGAAATCCGTCAGGTCGCGCGCGAGCTCGGCGTTCGCTATGTACTGGAAGGCAGCGTCCGAAAGGCGGGGGAGCGCCTGCGCGTAACCGGCCAGCTAGTCGATGCCACCACGGGAAACCATATTTGGGCGGAACGTTACGACCGACCCGCGACCGAGATTTTCGCGCTACAAGACGAGATCACCGCCAGCGTTGTTGCGGCGATAGAGCCGCAGATTTACGCAGCTGAACGCCTTCGCCTTCAAAGTAAGGCGCCGGAGAGTCTCGATGCGTGGGGCTGCGTTGTACGAGCAATGCCTTACATCTGGACATGGGTTATTCAAGACGAGGACACTGGCATCAACCTGCTGAAGCGAGCGATTGAGCTTGATCCCGACTATGCACGCGCCCGCAGCCTACTCGCGTGGGCCTTCGCCACCCGTGCAGTCACCGGTAAATTGGAGTTTGAGCGAGGCATATCCGATGGCCTCGCCTTTGCCCAAGGTGCGATAGACCTTGATCCCGACGACCCGTGGGCCCATTTTGCGGCAGGTTACATATACTCGTTTTCGAGACGACTTGGGCCGGCGGTGGAGGAACTGAACGAGGCATTGCAGCGCAACCCGAACTTTGCATTTGCCCACATAATCTTGGGTGTAGCGTACGGCTATGCGGGACTTGCGGAAGATGGTCTCCGTCAGCTCGAAATCGCGCGACGATTGAGCCCCCTTGACCAAACCCAAGCAGCGAACCTTTCGGTCGAAGGGCTTTGCCATTTAGTCGCCGGACGCTACTCCGAAGCGGTAAGGGCGGAACGTCGAGCCGTGCAGATGAGACCAAACTTTGGAACCGCTTGGCGCACACTCACAGCAGCCGCAGGACTAGCCGGTGATCTGGAAACC
Source organism: Mesorhizobium sp. CNPSo 4670 (assembly GCF_057784235.1). Classification (NCBI taxonomy): domain Bacteria; kingdom Pseudomonadati; phylum Pseudomonadota; class Alphaproteobacteria; order Hyphomicrobiales; family Phyllobacteriaceae; genus Mesorhizobium; species Mesorhizobium sp. CNPSo 4670. The sequence goes on from NZ_JBWJFQ010000010.1 coordinate 73,140, forward strand.
GCGCGTCAAGGTCTCGTCGAATGCAAACGTCTGCAGCCAAACGTCAGCATTGCCTGGGTCGAGAAATACCATCCACTGATCCGTACTGAGGACCGCTCCAGGTATATCGATGGCCTACGTCGTGCGGGCCTCGAATAGTTCAGGCTAAATAGGTGCCGGTCCCTTAACACCGGCGCCGATCTCGGCAAGGCACAAGTAGACCGCAAGGCGCTTAGCCTGGCCGCTTCATGCGCAAGCTTGGAGGTCGTGTGAAGCCGTTCGCGCGTGTGGTGAGCAATGTCCAGGCTCAGGTCCGTTTGCGACATTCGAAACGACCAAAGCCTATGACTGCGTTGGGTCATGGGCGTGAGTTCGACCGAGGGCGAGCGAACTTCCGCAACGGGTGGAACTCGGTCGTTCAGAGTGATTGGGTTTTGACCCGAGAGCCTCCGAACCGAACGCCCTCATCACGCCCGTCTAATGGGGAATAGGGGGCGCAAAAAAACCGCCAATGAGGCGGGTTTTTGGTTCTTTGTGGCGAGGGCTCCTAAGCCGCTTCGCCTAGGAGCCTGTAGACGCTGGCGCGCCCTATCTTCAATTCCTTGGCGATCTCTGTTGCGCCTTTCCCTTCCTCCCGGAGAGCGCGGACGCGCTCCGCATCGATTGAAGCCTTGCGACCCTGATAGACGCCAGCGGCTTTTGCCTTGGTGATACCCTCCATCTGGCGTTCCCGCCGGAGGTTGGTTTCAAATTCCGCGAACACGCCCAGCATGTCGAGGAAGGCTTTCCCGGCGGCGCTGCTGGTATCAATCGGCTGTTCCGTCGCTTGGAGGTGCGCGCCCTTCTCGCGGAGGCGGCGCATGATCGTTTGCAAGTCGCCGACGCTACGCGCGAGACGGTCAATGCGCGTCACCACCAGCGTATCGCCAGCCCGAAGGAAGTCGAGGAGCGTCGCCAACTCCGCCCGCTTCTCCATAGTCGTGCCGCTCTGCTTTTCCGCTCGGACGACTTCGCACCCCGCTGCTTTCAATGCAGTGGTTTGGATTGAGAGGTCTTGGTCGGTGGTGCTTACCCGGGCATATCCGTATTTCATCGAGGGCCGTGCTCCAAATGTCTCGTTTGAGTCTAGAGCTCTAACGTGTATTGTCTCATATGCCGGACGTCAACCCTAATAAAACACTTTTCGCGTCTCGCCCCGCTGCCTTTCCGGGGTATACCAAAATGAGACGCGTTCAGTGCTGGAGCATTACGCGGCGCCATGCCAGCTTCGGCTTTTGCCTGACCTATTGCGCACGGAGGCAGATGCGATCTACCAGCAAATGCTTCAAGGCAGTTGGGGCAACCCCGGGATTGCCCCCATGATCGTGGGTTCGGGCTGGTTTCGCCCCTAGCCGAAACAATAGCCGCCCCAGCCGCTTGCTTTTACCCCCCCAGGGGTGGCCCCACAGGGGGCACTTCTATAATATTAGGGCCGTCTTTCATTGGATAGGAAAAAGGTGGCAAAGGAGGAAAACCCACAGGTCGAAAAGCTCGCCTACAGTGTTCCCGAAGCCGCATACGCGCTTTCCTTGTCGCGGGACTACGTTTGGAAGCTCGTTGCTATGGGCAAAGTGCGGTCGATAAAGGTGGGAAAGCGGCGGCTCATCCCCGCTGATACGCTGAAAGAGTTTTTGAAGACCCGGTAACTAAGCCTCCCCTGCGAGGCCCGCTTTATCGTACGTCAGAACTTGTTTTAAAAACAAATTGTTGCGGACAGAGTCCATTGACCGGTACGGCCAATTGGGCACAAGCTCTCCAGTGCTTTCCGAAGCAAGGCGGTCCTAGCTAGCTAGTAGTCAAAGGGCCTCACCGCAAAAACGATCACGGAGATATCGTTATGGACATCGATATCACGCCGATTGAAGTTTTGAAGCCACTGCTGGACGTCGCCGATGCAAGCGACTTGGCACGATTGATCGACGGACATCAGCGCGCATTCTTCGCCTTCAATCAGCATTGCATGGTGTTGGCTGAACAGCAGAACTCGGGCGCCGCGAAAGAGGCCGAATGTCGGAAACTCAGCGCAAAGGAACGAAGTGCAATGCACGATCTTCTGGTCTACCAACCGGCATGCCTCGCGGAAGTCAGGGCCAAAGTAGCTTATGCCTTGCTCGCGGGCGACGCGTTCACCGCAGCCGATCGCGACGGCCTGTTGCGGTCACTTCTTTAACAGGCTTAGCTGGGAGAGCCATTTCCGGAATAAATGCAAGCAAGGCAAAGAAACCTATAGACGTTCGCCAAAGCAGAGCAGGGAAACGGCACCGTATTACTTGTTCTTCGGGTACGATCTCAGCCCGCCCTTACGGTGGGTAGCTTACGAAAGGAGCTAGCCGAATGCGCTCAATTGTTTCGGGCGTATTGGTGTTTGCATCGAGTGTGGCAATCGCTCAACAAGCTCCGCTCGAACAGCAGCGATGCTGGCTAGGTGGCATGGGGTACTCCCCTGGTGCAACCGTGCGGGCCAGCGATACCGTAATGAAGTGTTCGCCTGCCTTCATTTGGGAGGCCACCAATGCCGCTGCATCTGGCTGCGTCTTTAAAGGCGAGTTCTATAGCACTGGCGCTATCGAGGGCGGTAAAGACGCCCCCAAGAACGAGTGTCAGCCCGACGGCACTTGGGCGACTGTCTCGCCTAATCCGTAGGTCTCACCGGCCCCTTTCCATGCCATCTGATGAAAGCTGCATCCTTGCCGATGATTTGTCCTTCACCTCTTCAAAAAGGCTTCATGCAGCGCCTGGAGCGTTAATGATTGCAGCCAGGCGATATCAGGGGGGCGACGATGCTCTTATGCACCCGGTCCGCATCCGAAAGGAACAGTTCTAAATCGGCATGTGAAAGCTACTTGGGATGTTTGTTTTGGGGGGGTGAAAGGCCGGATTCAGCAGACAAGTGGAAAAATGCGAAAACGCCTATTTGGCACTGGAAATTATGCGTTTTGCATATTCATAATGGCGAAGCGGATTCTCCCGCTTTGATACGACTTCCCCGGATGGCTCGGGGAAGAAGGCACCCGTAACAGGGGTGCGCCATCCAGCGACGCCCGGTGGGGCGGGGTGTGAGCGCTTTTGCGGGCCGACTCACCCCCTCCATCGCGCTGGAATGTCAATTGATCAGGATTCCGAAACTCGGTGACAAGAGTCCCAGCCCGAAAAACCGATTCGTTTCAGTGCTTTCTGTGGGAAAAGTCACATGACCAGTGGAAAACCGGGAAAAGAATCTGATGAAAAACGGTTCAATGAGACCGTACAGCGGATGTTGAAGACGCCACCGAAGCCGCATGAAAGTCGATCCGACCGTCCAGCCGAAGACGCACGTAAGCCGTATCGTATAAAGGGACTCGCAAAGAAAACAGAACCGTAGCATGGTGCAAGCAATCTTGGGGGGATTGCAAATGCAGCCATCGGTAGCAGCCCGTATTTTCTACGAATGGGCGTCGGTCGAAGGTCTGATCCCAGAAAAGCCTCAACCGATACGGCAAAGTACCGATGCCGAGTTCGCGTTGATTGCCCCAAAAGGGGCGCTTGGTACTGCCGTCTTGCGCAGCAAGCAAATAGAAGCCGTGTCGTTCGACGCGTCCAGTCAAAGCATATCCGTATTTACCAAACGGGTCGCACCAAGGACCAAAAGGCAGTTAGCTTTACTGCCAGACCGAGTTGATGACGTTGCAATCAAGTACCGTCAGGGGGTGCAGGAGCCGGTGGGCTCGGTCCCCAATCCTCCCCATGGCGGGCCGACTTACATTGTCAGACAGGGAGCTGGCGGCAATCGTTTAGCTTGCGGCAGCTCCATATCAGTCGGGAACAATCGAGAAGCAGGAACGATTGGTTGCCTCGTGCGCGATCCTGCGGGGGTCATCTACGGGCTGACCAACAACCACGTGAGTGGCGGCTGCAACTTTGCCGGGGTCGGTTTACCCATCGTCGCTCCCGGGATCTTTGACGTGGTGCCAAATGGTCTCAATCCATTCACTTTGGGATTGCATACGCGCTCACTGACAATGGTGCCAGGATCGGCTGACAACATTGACCCTAAGCTCAATAGCGATGCCGCGATCTTTCAGCTCCTCGATATCGGGCTTGTGACATCCTATCAGGGGAACTCATACGATACGCCTGCGACGGTCGGCGCTCTCGCAGCAGGGATGAACGTGGAAAAGGTTGGCCGCACAACCGGGGCCACAAAAGGGCGCGTTGTCGGGCAGATGCATGGGGCTCACGGCATCCGCTACGCAGCTCCCTTGTACACATTTTCCGGCGACGTCTATTTTGAGCCCGTTTTTGTGATTACTGGAATTACTGACACTTTTTCCGACCAAGGGGATTCCGGCTCGTTGATCACGTCCTTGGACGCCAATGGGCAACGAATTGCGGTTGGAATCGTTGTTGGAGGAATGAATGACGGAAACGCACCGGGTCAGAAATCAACGATTGCTTTACCAATTGAGCCAATCTTGGCTGCATTTGGGGTGAGTTTGGTTTCGGGTCACAACGTATTATGACTGGACGGCTAGAAAAGGCTGCATCAAAACTGCATAGCTCGATCAAGGCGCCGCCGGGATCAGTCAACACGTTGGCTTGCCCGCATCCGGTCGGACACAGGAAAGGTTGCATCAGGGTTTTGGTCGACCCGATGTATTGGCACTTTGCCAATGATATTCCGCATAGCTTCGAAGGCTACCCTGTGGTGATTGAACGCCGTCAGCCGTCGTCCGCCTATCACTGACGTTTTGATTTTCGCAAGCGCATCAGCTTTCGCGCCTTCTGCTTAGGCGATACCGGCTTCACCAATCCGTCGATAGGTAAGGCGCTTGCCATCGATCATGGCAAGCAGACTGGTCGTGGCGTGGGTGATCTTAAGCGCTGTGCGGCGATTGTAGGGAAATCGAATTCGGCAAGGTACCGGTGCAAATGAGCCTCGCCGCATGCTGATAGCCAACGACACGCTTCTGCAAACTGCCGCTTTTGCCATGCTTGGTGAGGGGACGGCCCTTGCGCCACGGTGACACGTAGGAAACGTCGGGCTGTCGGTGAATTGCATTGACGAACTCCAGGCACTAAAAGCGCGTTCGAAGGATGAGGTTTTTCGCGCATGGTTGATTTCAGCATTGTCGACGTCGGCAACAAGGCTTTCTTGCTTCCTATGGCCGAGAGCGCCTATCGGCAGATCGCCATAAGTTTGAGAGAGTACGACAGCGACGGCGGCCAGGTGTTCGACGCGCGGCTAGAGGTCGCCCTAAGTGCGGTTCGTCGGGCAGCCAAAGACATGGCCGACCTGTGCAATACCGAGCAAGCTGCTTTGGCTGCGAACGCAGAAATCGCAATGTATGAGGCCGGCCTGTTTGCCAATGGCATAAACCCACTAAGCGTGCCCCACCCCGCGCGCTACGCCGATTACTACCGCATTTGAGATTCACCGGCGAGCAAACCGCCCGATGGACCAAATCAGAATCAGCCTAGGTGAAGGCTTGGAGCGAGAGCTCCAGGCGCTTCTAAATCGAGTCAACCCCGACGGCCTAGTTGCCAAGCACTTTTTAGCGTTCGTGGAAGGTAAGCTACGGGCTGAGGTGCGGGCCAACGAGCATCCCCCACCGCATTTTCACATCACATATGACGGTGAAGATGCCAGCTACTCCATCGAGACGGGGCAGCGCCTCCCCAACATCAACGGCTTAGAACGCTACGACTGGGCCATCCGGCTCTGGTGGCAGAAGAACAAGCGCAAGATTGCCCTGAAGTGGAATAGTTCTCGTCCGTCAGACTGTCCTGTTGGTCCAGTTGCTGTTCCTGAGTGACTGCATTCTTTGCTGATGGGCACCGGCGCACCCTGGGCGGCGCTGGAACCCCCGCGAGGAGATAATAGCAACGCTTGGGACAGAAGGCGTTATGCTAGATCGAATACGCCTTCATCCCAGGCAGAATTCGAGTAGTCGTTGAGCATCAAACCCAGGCGGCAGGGATCGGTGACAAGTAGGTAATGCCACGTTCCGTGCTGACCGAGTCGCGTCACGGCTTTCGTCCATCGGTCTGCGGCCTTGGCCTTAGCGTCGGCGTTGTCGGTCACCTGACCCTTTATCTCGACAATTACGTTGTGACCCGTATCGGTCACGGCGATGAAGTCCGGAATGTATCGCGCCGGCAGACCGTTGCGGCGGTAGGGAATGAAGAAGCCAAGATGCTCGTTCTTCACCCACTTCGTGACACCGGGATGCGTATCAAGAAGAAGCCCCGCAATCTGTTCCCATTTCTGCGTGTCAGCGACCATCGCGTTAAGATGACTGCGCGTGGCGAGTTGGATCGGCTTTGTCGTGTGAAAATCGACATAGAGTGTGCTGCCGCGCCCCGCCGCCCCCTGCGGGATAACTGCCACCTCTGCGCTGGACGTTGACGTGCCTTTCTTGACAGCGTCCAGCAGTGCGCCGACGGCCGCCTGCATGTACTGGCCGACCAGCAACACGTCGCAGGGCTGGCTGTCTCCCAATCTTACTAGCTTCTCGGCCAGGAAGCGTTTTGCCGCAAAGGCAACGCGCGGAAAAAGTTGCTGTACCGGCACGGCCGCCGCCCCGTTGTCGGCCTGCCAGCGGATACAGATTTCGCGGGCAAGGCGGAAGGCAACCTGCTGATCGCGGAATAAGGCGCGCCACTCTTTCAACGAAAGGACCGGCTTTTCGCCGGGACCGTAGGCGGCTAGAGCGCCGTCAGGCGTAGTGAGCGGCGTCAGTTCCACAAGCTGTGGGATGCGCATGGGATCGATAGTGACCTTTGACACCTGGTCCCAATCGACGGAAACATCGAAACTCCCCGACTGGTGATAGCCTGTCACGATGGGGAAGGTGATTTCGTATTCCGCCTTCTCAGGCACCGAATAGATGTGGTTCGGGTCGGGCTGCGGCGGCTGCGGCCCTGCAGGCGCGACCTTGAACGGGATCAACTCAAACGGCACGCCGAAGACCTTAGCGGTTTCCTCGGCGAACATCTGCGTGTCCTCGTTGAGCGCGTAACTCTTGCGACGCAGCGCGCGGCCGACGACTTGCTCGCAGAGAAGTTGCGATCCGAACGGGCGTAGGCCGACGATGTGGGTCACTGTGTTAGCGTCCCACCCTTCGGCCAGCATGGCGACGGAAACGATGCAACGCACGTCTCGCCCTGGCGGGATGCGCTCGTCGATCCATTTGAGCGAGCCATCATTGTCCTCGCTTGCAGCCTTCTCGTTGTGCTTGCGCACAAGCTCAGACCATTCCTCGGGCACTTTGCCCCCGAGCCATTGCGCTTTGCCGATGGTATCGAGAATAAAGCGCAAACGCCGCGTCTCGTCCTTCGTGCCACCCGCCTCGATATCCTCGATCACCTTCGAGTCAATGCGGACGGTGACTTCCTGGCCGGGTGCATTGCGGAACCACGGCGGCGCAACGCCGTAGCTGTCATTGCCGTTGGCAAGCCACGAATGAACCTCACGAGCGACGGCCGTGTCGCGGCAGACGACGATGAAGACCGGCGGAACCGGGTGCCTCTGCTGCTGTTTGGAAAACTGCTCCCATTCAACGAATCGCTGGTGCCACTCGGCCGCCAGAAGATTGATGGGCGCGCTGGCATAGTTCATGACGATCTGCGGCGTCATGGTATCGCCGTAGCCGTCTTCTTTCGCCTTGGCCTGTACCCACCTCCAGATGTTGAAATACGCCGCTTCCTCCGCTCCGGTCACGTCACGTGCAGGCAGCTGCGGAATCTTCACAAGGCCGGATTCGATGGCGTCGAGAAGCCCGAAGTCGGAAACGACCCACGGGAACGGCTTGCCGACTTCGTTGCCGGAGCCCTGGATATAGAAAGGTGTTGCCGAAAGGTCGATGCAGAGATTGATGCCGCGCCGCCGGCTGCCGCTGGCTAGCTTGTTGATGCGATCGAGGCCTTCAATCCAGATCGTCGCTTCGCGTTCGTTCTTGCTGGCGAGGTCTTTGTCCTCGTCGAGGGACAATTCCTCAGTCGCGGTGTCGCCGCGCCGATAGGCGTGATGCGCTTCGTCATTGAAAATCAACCAGTGCGGGCTGCGCCCCTTGCCGCTGCCGATTTCGCGGCGAATGCGCTTGAACCATGCGGCGTCGGACTCGAAATACCTCGTCTCGACAGTTTCGTTGTCCTTGCCGGCGTTCTTCACAACCTCAACGGCCTCGCCGGTCTTTACGACCTTGGCGGAGTCGCCGTTGACGGTGTTGGTTTCCTTCTTTGCTAGGCGGTGCCAGTTGGCGATCATCACCTCGCCACGCCGCAAATCCTCCATGCGGTGGACAGGGACAAGCTGCCGGGTTCTATAAAGAGACAGATCCCCGAGCGCGGGGTCCAGTTCCTGCAAGCGTTCCCGGATGGTGACATTCGGGCAGACGATCAGGATCGTATCCGAGAACCGATCATCGCGGGGCGAGGCCACACTGTTGAGGATGGACCAACCCGCTAGCATTCCCATTACTGTTGTCTTGCCGGAACCGGTCGCCATCTTGCAGGCGTACCGGACAAAGGTACGAACGCCGGCCGCCTTGGATTCGAGGCCGGGTTCGTCCTTCGGGATTTCGGGAATGCCCTTGCGATACAGGTCAGCGGCTTCCGCCAGAAAGATAATTGTCTCCACTGCCTCGACCTGGGCGAAGAAAAGCCGCTGCATCCGGTCGCTGCTGCGCCAGAGTTCCAGCAACTCCTTTGTGATCGGCGATGCGCCATCATAGGCCACGCCGCCGGAACGGCCGCCGGTGCGCCATTCCTTCACCCGCTCGCGGACGAGGTTAACGACCTCAAGCTCGACTTCTTCGCCTTTCGCGTCCTCGAATAGCTCGGCCTGCTTCTTCCCCTTTCGGCCCCGCCCGGCATGTTCCGGCACGCGGTAGAAATAGCTGGCACGGCGTCGGCCTTCGGCCGTTACTGGCGGCTTTCCGCGCTCGATCTGCCAGTGATATTCCGGCTCGCGGAACGGCGAATTGATGATCGGGGACTCGACCTCGGCAACGGTCAGCGGAGCCTGTGGCTGTGCGACGGCCGTCATCAGCGGCCTCCCTCGGCGGTCTTGACGACCATCAACTCGTTGCCGCGCTCGTCGATGGCTTTCACGGCGACACGCTTCTTGTCGCCGAGCACAAAGGGTTCGCTGACCGTGCCGGCAAGGTGTTCCCAAACGCTGTCGCTGAATTGTCCTTTGAGGGACTTTTGCAGGTTCTCCCACGCGCCGGTCTTCGGAAAGAAAACCTGCGTCGCCATGAACACCATGCCGTTGTAGTTGCTGTCGAGCATCCAGCACGGCAGGTTCTCGGCCTTGATCTCGTCGGTCTCCATCGTGTCGGGACGGAACACGTCGAGGCCCTTGATGATGACGTGATGAAGCGGCGTTCCATCCTTGTGTTTCCCGGCCGATTCCAGCGTTACGTCTGGCAGGCCGGTGATGGAGAAGATTTCGCTGGCCTTGCTGGTCTTGAGCAGGTCGGACATGACCACATCAGGCGTGACCGACACGTAAGTCGTCGGGATTTTCAGCTTGTCCAGCATCTCGCGAGCCTTCGCCTGGATCGCAAAGCCGAACAGGAAAAGCTGCTGGTAACCTTGTTGCAGCGCCTCGGTATGCGCGTTGAAGACATACTCGGAACCGATCGCTCCGTCCTCGGGGCCGAAGACGAAGGCGATGCGCTTGTCAGTCCCGTTTCGGGCGACGCCCTCGGCGTGGAGGTATTCGCGATCGGCAAGCGGACTGACGGTTTCCAATTCGAGAATGAGGTTGCCGGGCAGGCGGAGCGTCTTGCTCTGGCGCAGCACCTCGATCATGCGGTCGAGGTAGGCGCGCGGGTTGCTCGACGGCTGGTGCAGAGAAGCCCCCGGTGCATCTTCCTCCATGTTCATGGTCGCCTGAATAGTGGCTTCGACTGTGAAGGGCCCACAGACGCGGGTAACTTTGTTGTTGACTTCGGGGCGGTCAACAAGCGTGACCATTTCCGGTTCTTCGCTGTTGGCGACAGACTTTAGCGTAATACGTGGCGCGAGGCCGCCAATTTCCTCTCCCTTGTTATTCTGCTTGCGCTCGTAGACGAAACCACCAACGGGCCCCCTAACCGGTTCCTTTAGCTTATACCAAGGGAAAGTGCTGGTCAGGAGCCGCTGCCGTGCAAGGGCTATTGGAACACGCGATGTATCAGTAGTGATCCAGCGTCGCCCCCATTGTTCTGCAACATATGCAGATGTACCAGAACCACAGGTCACATCCAGCACAAGGTCGCCCGGATCGGTCGCCATAAGCATACAGCGCTCGATTACCTTAGAGCTTGTTTGAACAACATAGCTTGGCCTCTGTTCTCCGTGAACATCGGTCCAAACATTGTTGTAACTGACGTAGGGCCAGTCATCCCAAAATGAAATCCCACCCAGCGACTGACCACCCCCATCATGAAGGCGGCCAGCATTTGCGAGGCGATCAAGTCCTTCCGGGACATCAAAGCGCCACTGGTTGTTAGCGCCACACGTCTTTTCTTTTCCTTGGAAAAGGTATGGCTTGGTCCGAGTCTTGCTGTAGTGCTGGCTGACGATAGGGTAATTCGCCCGCGCCCATCGCCATCCGGTCGAAGTTAGCTCGACGATTTCCTCTTGGGATAGGTCCTTTATCTTCTTTTCCTGACCATCAGGAGAAATTATCGTGTTGAATTTGCTGTTGTCCTCCGGATTTGGCCTTCTATAGTAAAGTTGTCTTGGTCTAAATTTTTCTTTGTCTTTAGCGCACCAAATAATAAAATCGTTTACGGCGTGTGTGACCTGTGTTGCGCTCTTTTTCTTGAATACGATCGTTACAAGATAGTTTTCTTTTCCAAAGACCTCCTCTACTACCGACCTCAATTCGGTATAGGTTTCGTCAGAAATCTGAACGAAAATGGAACCTGTCTCGGCAAGCAGTTCCCTAGCTAACAAAAGCCGATCTCGGAGATATGTCAGATAGGAATGAAGCCCCAACTCCCATGTATCCCGATAGGCCTTCACCATCTCGGGTTCGCGGATCATATAATCGTCGTTTCCGTGATTAGTGGAAACCTTGCGATCGCGTACAAACGGCTGGAAGTTCGATCCGAATTTCACCCCGTAGGGCGGATCGAAATAGATCATCTGCACCTGACCGCCCATGCCTTCGTACTCCAGCAGGGAGTTCATGACCTGCAACGAGTCGCCGAGTATGAGGCGGTTGGTCCACGGCCCCTTGTGCTCGTAAGCATCCAGCTTATCGGCAACATCAAGGCCGGTGTCGCCGAACAAATCGAGGTTGGTCCCAAGGGCCTTGTGTGATTTCAGCGTTTCCAAAATCGCTTGCGTCGAATGGCGCTCGTGGATGAACAGCGGCAGTGTCGGCACGGTGACCTGCTGCCGCTCGGCTTTGCCTGTCCAGTTGAGAAAGGGCCTGGTAAGGCTGCGCAGCCGGGCGACACATTGTGAGAGCGACGAAAAGCTCTCTCTGTTTCCTTCCCACACCTGCGCCGTAGCGAAGACGTTGCCCTCTCCCTTCTCGGCTGCATCGGCGACCAACGCCAACAACCACTCCGCAAAAGCTCGGTCGGCGCTCTCGTCCCAGGACAATTCAGGCGCGAGGCTGGAATCGTACCTGTAGGCCTTGGGTGCTTTTTTGTTCGAGAATTGCGCTTCGACGCCGACATCCGGGCGTTGCACGGATTCTTGATCATGTTTGTAAACCGATGCGCCCGAATGATGGTCCTGCGCCATTGTCCCCCCCGCTCGATAAATTCGAGACCGCTTGTCGTCGTTCGACGCGCGCAACCCGACTCGTCACTCCATACTGGCGAACGCCGGAAGTATTGCAACTGATTGGCGAAGCACAGGGGATACGGACTGTATGCTCCTGTAAACAATACCGTGGGAGGCACCGGCATTTTTTGCGATTCATGAGCGATTTTCGTGCCAAACGCACAGCCCACTAGCGTAGCAGCTTCGCTCCGCTAAGATTTATGGCTGGACTTATGGCTGGCGGAAGAAATACGAAATTACCTAATGAAATCAATTGCTATTGGCGGAGAGAGCGGGATTCGAACCCGCGTTACGGTCTCCCGTAAACACACTTTCCAGGCGTGCGCCTTCAACCACTCGGCCACCTCTCCGTCCATGCATGTCGCGCCGGCCGGTTTCGCCGCGCGGGTTGGGGAGATGCACCTCCCTTGGGGCGGTGGCGTGGAATTCCGCGCCGGCGTCGCCAACCAGCGAACGCCCTTCCCCTGCGCCTGAGCCGTCGAAGCAACAGGCGCGGGGCTCATCTAGTCGATCCGGCGCCGAATGCCAAGCCATAACGGCAGTCTATTCGCTTTGCCGGCCACACAGCGTTCCGCGAGACTGACGGCGCCTCCGTTTGAGGCGCCGCCACCCGAATGATGTGCACAGGCAAGGTCGCAAGGCCGGCGGCGCTTGACTTCGCCCGGGGTCGCCTGTCTCGTGGTGGAAAGACTTTGCGGGGGCATTGTCCGGACATGACATCGAGCAATGGACAGACGCCAGCGAGGCGACCGGACAGCGGCCTGTCCTTCGTGCCGCCGGGATGGCTCATCTTCGTCATGGCATGGTCGGTCTACGGCCTGATCTCCGCCTGGCGACTGGTCAGCGACTACGGCCTGCCGGACAGGGTCTTCTATCTCGTCTATAGCGGCCTCGCCGTCGACATCATCACCATCCTGTGGGGGCTTTATCTGCTCGGCCTCGCCTTCGGCCGCTCTGCCCGCTTCCCGCGTCATTTCACCATCTGGCAGATCGCCACCATCATCTGGCTGCTGACGAGGCAGGCCTATGTGCTGACGATTTCCGATTTCGTCTTCTCAGGCCAGGCGCTTGTCGTCACCGCTGCCGAGATCGCCATCGGGGTTCTCTGCATTTATCTGCTCCGCCGCGGTTCAGAAGCCGGGACCGTCTATGCCAATCCTGAAACCGAAAGCCCGCCTGTCTTCGTCTCGGTTGTCGCCGCCCTGCTCGGCATCATCCTCGGCGCGGTCATCGGCGCCGTGGGTGGATTCTTCGCGGGCTCGGTGATTGCGGATGCCACGGATATGAGCTGCTTCGAGGGCGCCTGCGGCTATTTTGCCGTGTTCATCGGTCTGGCCGGCTTGGTCGTCGGCGCGATCGCTGGTGGCCTTTTCGCCGTCTGGCGCGTCCATCGGCGCAAACGCAAGCCTGCGGCATAGGCCGGGCTTCAAATTCGCGTATGGCGATTGCGAACCAGGCATGCGCATTCTATCTCTGGTTTGAAACCGGAAGGCCCTCGGAAGAGCTTGAGGACCAGGCCGGGAGGAAAAGGTCCCTGAATGTTTCGCTTGCTCTTTCGTCTTGCCGCGATGATCGCGCTGTCGATATCCGTCATCATGGCGGTGCTCGACGCGACGCGCACCGTGGCGGCTTCGGCGCTGGTGCTGACCCCGCTCAACGCCAGTTGGCTGGCGGTCTCGCCCGACACCCGGGCCGCCTTCGAAACCTTGGTGCGAACCAAGGCCGGTCCGCTGCTGTGGGACGTCGCCATCGCCTGGGTGCTCAACCAGCCGGGCTTCGTCGTGTTCGCGGTGCTGGCCCTCCTGCTCTATGCGATCGGCTACAGGCGGCAACGACGCCCCGGACAATTCGCGTCCACCTAGTGGGAGAGGGACAGACCCGAAAAGTGGCACCGGTCTTGGGAAAATCCGATGCTCGAACGATAGACCACTTCTTGTGTCCCACCATCGGAGATCGCGCATGTTCTTTCTCAGCGACATGCTGAACAAGAAGCTCAATCTGCCGAAGCCGTCCGAGGCGTTGCCAGGCCGCGCCCGGGCGATCCCGACGACTTCCAGGCATCATGTCCTGAAAAAGCCGCTCAAGGGTCCCTATCCCGAAGGCTTCGAGACGGCGCTGTTCGGGCTCGGCTGTTTCTGGGGCGCGGAGCGGCTGTTCTGGCAACTCGAAGGCGTCTGGGTCACTGCGGTCGGCTATGCCGGCGGCATCACGGCCAATCCGACCCATCAGGAAACCTGCACCGGCCTTACCGGCCATGCCGAAGTGGTGCTGGTCATCCATGACCCCAAAATCGTCTCCTATGCCGCGCTTCTGAAGCTGTTCTGGGAAAGCCACGACCCGACGCAAGGCATGCGCCAGGGCAATGATGTCGGTACCACCTACCGCTCCGCGATCTACACATTCGGGGATGCGCAATTGCGGGCCGCGAGCGCCTCGCTCGATGCGTACGAAACCGCTTTGCGCGCGGCCGGCCATGGCAGAATCACCACAGAGATCGGGCCGGCGCCTGAATTCTACTTCGCCGAAGGCGACCACCAGCAATATCTGGCGAAGAATCCTTACGGCACCTGCAACCTCACGGGCACCGGCATCCCATGCATCCCGGCTGCCATCTCCGCCTGAAGCCTTTGGCGCAAGGAACGAGCTGCGGTGCAGCTTGCCCGCGCCATGCTTTTCCAAAAGGTCAAAATTCCGCGTGAATTTTGTTTCGGGCCGTGCCAGATTGCCGCCGAGCGGGAGGGGAATACACTCCTGGCTGATGTCGTATGCCTGCCGAAGAACCGGGCCGGCATGCGGCGCGTAACGGAAAAAATAACCGACAGGGTGTGGATCACATGAAACGAATCGTTCTCGGCCTCCTGGCCGCAACCGCAATGGTTCTTCCGGCTTTCGCCGCGGATGTCCAGCCGGCCATCCTCTATGATCTCGGCGGCAAGTTCGACAAATCCTTCAACGAGGCTGCCTATCATGGCGCCGAGAAATTCAAGACCGAAACCGGCGTCGCCTATGTCGAGTTCGAGGTGTCCAACGCCTCGCAGCGCGAGCAGGCGCTGCGCCGCTTCGCCGAGGACGGCCGCAACCCGATCGTCATGGCCGGCTTTGCCTGGGAGGACGCACTGAAGAAGGTCGCGACCGAATATCCGGACCTCAACTTCGCCATCATCGACGATGCCGTCGATCTGCCCAATGTCCGCTCGCTGGTATTCAAGGAGAATGAAGGCTCCTATCTGGTCGGCATCCTGGCGGCGATGGCTTCGAAGTCGAAGAAGGTCTCCTTCGTCGGCGGCATGGACATCCCGCTGATCCGCAAGTTCGAATGCGGCTATGTCGGCGGCGCCAAGTCGGCCGGTGCCACGGACGTCATCCAGAACATGACCGGCGACACGCCGGCTGCCTGGAACGACCCGGCCAAGGGCGGCGAGATCGCCAAGACGCAGATCGACCAGGGCTCCGACGTGGTCTACGCCGCGGCCGGCGGCACCGGCGTCGGTGTGCTGCAGGCGGCGGCGGATGCCGGCAAGCTTGGCATCGGTGTCGATTCCAACCAGAACGGCCTGCAGCCCGGCAAGGTGCTGACCTCGATGATGAAGCGCGTCGATGTTGCCGTCTACACCGCCTTCATGGACGGCAAGAACGGCACCTTCAAGGGTGGCCTGCAAAATCTCGGCCTCAAGGAAGGCGGTGTCGACTACGCCATGGACGACAACAACAAGGCGCTGGTGACCGACGAGATGAAGGCGGCGGTCGAAAAGGCCAAGGCCGACATCATCGCCGGCAAGCTCGAGGTGCACGACTACACCGCTGACAACGCCTGCCCGTATTGATCGGCACGGAGTACAGCCATGATCTGCAAACCGCCGGGCACACGCCCGGCGGTTTTGCGTTTGGCTATAGCCTGCCCGCCAGGTAGCCCAGCGCGAAGGCCACGATCAGACCGACCGCAACGGCAAATCCGCGCCGGCCGCCGAGCGCGTGCAGGCCAATGCCGTGCGGCCGCTGCGAGAGGCTTCGGAATTGGGCATCGCTGCCGCCCAGACCGGAGGTGCGCATCTGCGGCAGGTCGGCAATGCGCTGCGTGATCTCCATCCAACGCTCTTCGCCATCAGCCGGTCTGCCGCGGTCGAAGACGTGCATGCGTTCGGCAAGTTGCACGACCGCATCGCGGAAGGCAGGGTCTATCTCCAGGTCGCGCTCGGCCCGTTCGCGCTCCGCATCGTTCATCAGGCCGAGCACATAGTCGCCGGCCCGCGCGACGCGATCGCTTTCTCTGGCCATGACTTCCCCTCCCCTTTTTCCTCACCAGTGCGGCGGCTTGGTTACAGGCACGTCAGGCGCCGCCTGCTCCTCCAGGGCCAGGAAGCGGTCGGTCAGCGCATCGAGCTTGCGCTGCATGCGCTCGATCACCTTCCACTGCTCGGCGATCTGTCCGGACAGTTCCTCGATGGTCTTCTCCTGTTCGGCGGCGCGGATCTCCAGCGTCGTCAGCCGGTCGGCGGGCATGATCATTCAAATCCCCAGTCTCGTAGCGTAGTGTCTCGCAGCGTAGTGTCTTGCAGCGCAATGCCTGTATCGCGATGCCTTGCGCCCCGATGCGAATTTCGGCTTCGCCATATTAGCGAATGTGAAGGCCCCGGCCACGTTGGAAATTGACAAGCACACCGGGATTTGTCGAGAGTGACCAATGCTCCGCCAATTGGCACGGGCGAAGTGTCATGCTAGGCGTTTTGACCAAGCGATAAAAAATAAGAGTGGGACAGGCTGCATGGCGCAAGCCGCAATCGAGTTGATCGGCATCAACAAGAGTTTTGGCGCCGTGCGCGCCAACCGCGACATCAATCTGGAGATCGCGCGCGGCACCATCCACGGCATTGTCGGCGAGAACGGCGCCGGAAAGTCGACGCTGATGTCGATCCTCTATGGGTTCTATCAGGCCGACAGCGGCGAGATCCGCGTCGGCGGCCAGCCGGCCTCGATCAAGACACCCAATGACGCCATCGCGCTCGGCATCGGCATGGTGCATCAGCATTTCATGCTGGTCGACAATTTCTCCGTGCTGGAAAACATCATCCTGGGCGCCGAGAGCGATGCGCTGCTGAAGCGGAGCATCGCCAAGGCGCGCTCCGAACTCGAGCGTCTCGAACGCGAATACGGGCTGGAAGTCGATCCCGATGCAATCATCGAGGAACTGCCGGTCGGCCTGCAGCAGCGTGTTGAAATCCTGAAAGCGCTCTATCGCGGCGCCGAGATCCTGATCCTCGACGAGCCAACGGGCGTGCTGACCCCGGCCGAGGCCGACCATCTGTTCCGCATCCTCAGGCAGCTGAAGGAACAGGGTAAGACTGTGGTGCTCATCACCCACAAATTGCGCGAGATCATGGCCATCACCGACACGGTGTCGGTCATGCGCCAGGGCACGATGGTGGCGACGCGCGAGACCAAGAAGACGACCGTCGAGGAACTGGCCGAGCTGATGGTCGGGCGGCGCGTGCTGCTCAGGGTCGAAAAGGGCGAGGCGGATGCCGGCGCCGTCAAGCTCGCGGTCAAGAACCTGACGGTGAAGGATACGCGCGGCGTCACCATGGTCGACGACATCTCCTTCGACATTCGCGCCGGCGAGATCGTTGGCATCGCCGGCGTCGCCGGCAACGGGCAATCCGAACTGCTGGAGGCGATTTCCGGCATCCGGCACGCCGTTTCCGGCTCGGTCATGCTCGACGGCAAGCCGATCGACCTGACGGGTGCCGCCGATCCGGGCGAATTGCGCGACCGCGGCCTGGCCCATGTGCCGGAGGACCGCCATCACGTCGGGCTGGTGCTGGCCTTCGAGGAGAACGAGAATTCCATCCTCGGCTATCACGACGACCCCCGCTATTTGAAAGGGCCGTTCCTCAACATCGATGCCATCCGCAATGATGCCAAGGATAAGATAGCCAAATACGACATCCGCCCGGCCGACTCGCGGCTGAAGACCGCCAATTTCTCCGGCGGCAACCAGCAGAAGATCGTGCTGGCGCGGGAAATGGAACAAGACCCAGGTGTTCTCATCGTTGGCCAGCCGACGCGCGGCGTCGATGTCGGCGCCATCGAGTTCATCCACAAGCGCCTGATCGCCATGCGCGACCAGGGCAAGGCGGTGCTGGTGGTCTCGGTCGAGCTGGACGAGATCCGTTCGCTCTCCGACCGCATCCTGGTGATGTTTGCCGGCCGCATCGTCGGCGAGCGCGGCCCGGAAGCGACCGAGGGCGAACTCGGCCTGCTGATGGCCGGTGTCGAACATCAGGAGGCCGCCCAATGAGCACGCCTTACGCCAAACTGCCGGCCTGGGCCGACTACGGCCTGATCCCGCTGATCAACCTGTTCGTTGCCTTCGTCGTCGCCGGCTTCGTCGTGCTTCTGGTCGGCGAGAACCCGTTGCGCGCCGCCGTCATCCTGGTCGAAGGCGCCTTCGGCAAGGGCACAGGCATTGCCTTCACCCTCTTCTATGCCACCACCTTCATATTTACCGGGCTTTCGGTGGCCGTGGCAGCGCATTGCGGCCTGTTCAACATTGGCACCGAGGGGCAGGCCTACATCGCCGGCCTCGGCATCGCCGTCGTCTGTCTTTCCTTCGACAGCGTGCTGCCATGGTGGCTGACATTTCCGCTGGCCATTGTCGCTTCGGCGGTCGTGGGCGCGTTGTGGGCGCTTATCCCCGCCTATCTGCAGGCCAAGCGCGGCTCGCACATCGTCATCACCACCATCATGTTCAACTTCATCGCCGCGTCGATCATGGTTTACCTGCTGGTCGGCCCCTTGAAGCCGGCAGGGTCGCAAGCGCCGCAGACGCGCAACTTCCTCGCCGGCGCGGAATTGCCGAAGCTCAACTGGATCATCGAACTGTTCGGCGCCAAGATCCGCTCGGCGCCGCTCAATGTTTGCTTCCTGCTGGCGCTGATCATGGCCTTTCTGGTCTGGCTGCTGATCTGGCGCACCAAGCTCGGCTACGAGATGCGCACCTACGGTCACAGCCCGAAGGCGGCACGCTACGCCGGTATTTCGGAAACCCGCATCATCATCACCGCCATGATGATCTCCGGCGCGCTGGCCGGCATGATGGCGCTTAACCCCGTGATGGGCGACCAGCACAATGTCGCGATCGACTTTGTCAGTGGTGCCGGTTTCGTCGGCATCGCCGTGGCGCTGATGGGCCGCCTGCACCCGGTTGGTATTGTGCTGGCGGCGATCCTGTTCGGCATGCTTTACCAAGGCGGCGCCGAGCTAGCCTTCGAAATGCCCGCGATCAGCCGTGACATGATCGTCATCATCCAGGGTCTGGTCATCCTGTTCGCCGGTGCCCTCGAGCATATGTTCAGGCCTTACATCCAGGCACTGTTCGCCTCGTTCAGTCCGCGATCCGTCGGCATGGAAGCGGTCAAGGGGAAGGGTGCCTGAGATGGACGTGTTCAACGCAATCGTCCAGACATTGGACTCGACCATCCGCCTCTCGGTGCCGCTGCTGCTGGCTTGCCTTGCCGGCCTCTATTCGGAACGCGCCGGCATCTTCGACATCGGCCTAGAAGGCAAGATGCTAGTCGGCGCCTTCGCCGGTGCCGCGGCCGCTTCCGTGTTCCATTCGGCCTTTCTCGGCCTCGGCATGGCCATCCTGATCTCCGTCGCCTTTGCCATGGTGCACGGCTTTGCCTCGATCACCCACCGCGGCAACCAGATCGTCTCCGGCGTGGCGATCAATTTCGTCGCTGCCGGGTCGACCATCATCCTCGGCCAGGCGTGGTTCCAGCAAGGCGGGCGCACGCCGGCCCTGCAACCGGGCGAACGCTTCGAGGCCATCACCTTGCCGGGTGCCGACGCGGTCCACGACGTTCCGATCATCGGACCGATCTATGCCGAGCTTCTGTCGGGCCACTCGATCCTGGTCTATCTCGCTTTCCTGATGGTGCCGTTCACCTGGTGGGTGCTGTTTCGCACGCGCTTCGGCCTCAGGCTGCGCGCCGTCGGCGAGAACCCGGCCGCCGTCGACACCGCCGGCATTTCGGTCGCCTGGCTACGCTACCGGGCGCTGATCTGCACCGGCGTGCTGACCGGCATCGCCGGTGCCTATCTGTCGATGGTGCAGAATGGCGGGTTCGTGAAGGACATGACCGCCGGCAAGGGCTACATCGCGCTGGCCGCGCTCATCTTCGCCAAGTGGAAGCCGGTCAATGCCATGTTCGCCTGCCTCTTGTTTGGCTTCCTCGACGCGGCGGCGATCCGCCTGCAAGGCTCGCCGCTGCCCATCATCGGCAAGGTGCCAGTGCAGTTCATGCAGGCGCTGCCTTACATCCTCACCGTCATCCTGCTCGCCGGCTTCATCGGCAAGGCGATCCCGCCGCGCGCCGGCGGCGTGCCCTACGTCAAGGAACGCTGAGGTCGAAGCGCTGCCCGGCGTAGGCGCCGGGTTTTGGACACGATCGTCGGAGAGAACGAACCAATGTCGCATGATCTGTTCGAAGCGGCCAAAGCTGCCATGGCCAAGGCCTATGCGCCCTATTCGAAGTTTCCGGTGGGCGCCGCCTTGCGCACCGAGGACGGGCGCATCTTTGCCGGCGCCAACATCGAAATCGCCTCCTATCCGGAAGGCTGGTGCGCCGAGACCACGGCGCTTGGCCACTACATCATGGGTGGCGGCGGCAAGATCGTCGAGATCGCCGTCCTTGCCGAGCGCATGGCCAAATGCTCGCCTTGCGGCGGCTGCCGGCAGCGCTTGGCCGAATTCTGCCGGCCGGAAACAAAACTCTTTCTCTGCGACAATGCCGGCGTGGCCGAGACCGTGACCATGGGCGACATGCTGCCCTACGGTTTCCGCGGCGACATTTTGAAATGAAGCCCTGGTTGAACGAAGAATTGGCTGAAATGAAGAGTTGGCTGCGATGAAGGAAAAGGCGCTCGACCATCTCGTCGAAAGGCTGGACGGCCTGGCGCCGTCGACCGCACTGGTGCTGGGTTCAGGCCTGGGCGGGCTGGTCGATCAGATCGAAGATCCGATCCGCATCTCCTACGCCGACCTGCCGGGCTTTCCCAGAAGTGGCGTCACCGGCCATGCTGGCCAAGTCGTGGCGGGGCTATTTGCCGGCGTGCCGGTGCTGATGCTGTCCGGTCGCGCCCATTACTATGAGCACGGCAACGCGGCCGCGATGCGGCCCGCGCTGGAAGTGCTTGCCGGTATCGGCATCACGAACCTGATCCTCACCAATGCCGCCGGTTCGGTCGATCCAGACATGCCGCCGGGCTCGGTGATGCTGATATCGGACCACATCAATTTCTCGGGCACCAATCCGCTGATCGGCGAGCCCAGCGACAGCCGCTTTGTCGGCCTGACCGAAGCCTATGATGCCGGCATCCGCAAGGCGATCGAACGGGCGGCGAAGGCGACCGGCACAACACTTCACAAGGGCGTCTACATGTGGTTCTCGGGCCCGTGCTTCGAAACGCCCGCCGAAATCCGCATGGCGCGCGTCATGGGCGCCAATGCGGTCGGCATGTCGACCGTGCCGGAGGTCATTCTTGCCCGCTTCCTTGGACTTCGCGTCGCCGCCTGCTCGGTCATCACCAATTTGGCGGCCGGCATGACCGGGGCCGAGCTTTCGCACCAGGAGACCAAGGACATGGCGCCGGTCGGCGGCGCGCGGCTGGCAACGATCCTGCAGCGCGTGTTCCGCGACGGACTGCTGGAGAGCTGATGCTTCCCCAGGAAATCATCCGGCGCAAGCGCGACGGCCTGAAACTGTCGGTGCAGGAGATCGCCGGCTTCGTCGAGGGCATCACCGAAGGGACCGTTTCGGACGGCCAGGTCGGCGCCTTCGCAATGGCGGTGTTCTTCCACGGCATGAGCCGCGACGAGGCGGTGGCGCTGACGCTGGCGATGCGCGATTCCGGCGACGTGCTCGACTGGTCGGACCTGCCCGGCCCGGTCACCGACAAGCATTCGACAGGCGGAGTCGGCGACAATGTCTCGCTGATGCTGGCGCCGATCGTCGCCGCTTGCGGCGCTTATGTGCCGATGATTTCCGGCCGTGGCCTTGGCCATACCGGCGGCACGCTGGACAAGATGGATGCGATCCCCGGCTATACCAGCCAGCCCGACATCGCGCTGTTTCGCAAGGCGGTGCTTGAAACCGGCTGCGCAATCATCGGCCAGACCGCGGACCTCGCGCCGGCCGATAGACGGCTCTACGCGATCCGCGATGTTACCGGCACGGTCGAATCGGTGCCGCTGATCACCGCTTCGATCCTGTCGAAGAAGCTGGCGGCCGGGCTGCAGTCGCTGGTGCTCGACGTCAAGGTCGGCAACGGCGCCTTCATGGAGAAGTCGCGGGACGCAACGGCACTCGCCAACAGCCTGGTCGAGATAGCCAATGGCGCCGGCCTGAAGGCCTCGGCGTTGATCACCGGCATGAACGAGCCGCTGGCCTCGGCCGCCGGCAACGCGGTCGAGGTGCGCAACGCCGTCGACTTCCTGACCGGCCGTGTTCGTGATCGTCGGCTGGAGGACGTGACGCTGGCGCTCGCCGCCGAGATGCTGCAATCGGCAGGACTGGTGTCGTCGAACCAGGATGGCATGCGGCGCGCCACCGAGACGCTTGCCAGCGGCCGCGCCGCCGCCACTTTCGCGCGTATGGTCGCCGCGCTCGGCGGTCCCGCCGATCTCATCGAGAAACCGGAAAAATACTTGGCCGTGGCGGCGACCGAGTTTGCCGTCAAGGCGACCGAAGACGGCTTCGTCACTGGCATAACGACCCGCGACATCGGGCTCGCCGTGGTTGGCCTGGGTGGCGGACGCACGCGGCCGGACGACAAGGTCGACCCGGCTGTCGGCATCACCAGGCTGCTGCCGGTCGGCGCGGAGGTTCGGGCTGGCGAGCCGCTGGCGCTGGTCCATGCCCGCTCATTGGCCGATGCCGAGGCGGCCGCCGCCGCCGTGATTTCGGCCTATACGATTGGCGCCTCAAAGCCGGCTGCCGACAAGTCGGTCATCCGGCGGATTCTTTCGCGCGGCTGATTGCGGATTCTTGCGCGTGGCTGATTATTGGACGAGCAGCAGCGTGCCATTCTCGGCCTGGAATTTGCCAAGCCGATTGAGGAAGCTCATACCGATCAGATTGGTCTGCAGCGCCTTGTCGTCGAGCACAATGGTCTGGACGTCATTGACCGTGATGCTGCCGATCTGTAGCCGGTCGATCATTGCCACGGCAGCCTTGATCGAGCCGTTGGCGGTGCTGACCTCATGACTGAAGTCGGAAGGGTTCAGCGACAGGCCGATCCTGCGTGCTGTCGAGGTGTTGATGGCAACCAGCGTGGCGCCGGTGTCGATCATGCCGTCGACCTGACGTCCGTTGAGCTTGAAGGCCGACGAGAAATGTCCGCGCTCGTCTGCGGAAACGATGACCTTTCGGCCAAGCAGCAGCGGCGTGGCCGGCTTGCTGGGCACCGCAGCCAGTTTGGCGTCCGGCTGGGCCTCGACCGCGGCCTTGCCCGTCATCGGCGATCTCAGCAGGTTTTCGATGATTTGCGGATTCGACTGATACACGATCGGTATCGATGCCGATGTGCCGGCGAAAACGCCAAGGATGAGAAGTTTGCGCAGCATGGATCGGCCTTCGTGACGGCCGATCCTTAAGCCCGGATGGTGTTTTCCGCTTTAACGCGCGCCAGAACCACGCCTTTGCGTAAACATTTGGTAAATAGTACCAGGCAACTTTGCCTGGTACTACTTGGTCCCGTACATGCGGTCGCCGGCATCACCGAGCCCAGGCATGATGTACCCCTTCTCGTTGAGCTGGCGGTCGATCGAAGCGGTGAAGACGGGAACGTCCGGATGCGCCTTGGTGAAGCGCTCGATGCCTTCGGGCGCCGCCAGCAGGCAGAGGAAGCGGATGTTGGTGGCGCCCCGCCCTTTCAGCTTGTCGATCGCCGCGATCGCCGAATTGGCGGTCGCCAGCATCGGATCGACGACGATCACCAGCCGGTCGGCGAGGTCGCTCGGCGCCTTGAAGAAATATTCCACCGCTTCCAGCGTTTCATGGTCGCGGTAGAGGCCGATGTGGGCGACACGGGCCGCCGGCACCAGGTCGAGCAGGCCTTCGAGCAAGCCGTTGCCGGCGCGCAGCACCGAGGCAAAGACCAGCTTCTTGCCCTCCAGCGTCGGCGCCTCCATCGTCTCGATCGGCGTTTCGATCGTGGTCGTCGTCAGTTCGAGGTTGCGGGTGACCTCATAGCCGAGCAGCAGCGAGATCTCGCGCAGCAGTCGCCGGAAGCCGGCCGTCGAGGTCTCCTTCTTGCGCATGATGGTCAGCTTGTGCTGGACAAGCGGATGGTCGACGACGGTGACGCCCTGCATGGTGTTCTCCTGATGCCTGCGCCCGAAAGTGCACGCATGGTCCCTTTCGGACGGCGCCGCGCTTCAAGCTGCTTGAGTGAACCCTAGCGGCAATGCGCCGGCCAAGGAACCGCTTGGCCTGCACCGACCACAGCTTTGTCTGAAGAAATCAGCGAGCGGCGCCGTTGAGGCGGGCAAGAAGCGCGGTCTTGGTCTTACGGTCGACGAAAGCGGCCTCGATGGCCGTTCTGGTGACGGCGGTCAGCGCCTTTTCGCTCATCGAGAAATGCTCGGCGGCGATGTCGTATTCGCGCTTCAGCGAGGTCCAGAAATAGGGCGGATCGTCGGAATTGAGCGTCACCTTGCAGCCGGCCGCCTGCAGGGCCGGAAAGGGATGGTCGGCAAAACTGTCGAACACCTTGAGCGCTATGTTGGAGCCGGGGCAGCACTCCAGCACGATGCCCTCATCGGCAATGCGCCGGACAAGGTCCGGGTTTTCGATGGCCCGCACGCCATGGCCGATGCGGGAAGGGCGGATGTGATCGAGTGCAGCCTTGACGGTCTCCCAGCCGGTCAGTTCGCCGGCATGGATGGTGATGCCGAGCCCGGCCTCGCGCGCGATCTCGAAGGCCCTGACATAGTCCTCCATATCGCCGATGCGCTCGTCGCCGGCGACGCCGAAGCCGGTGACCAAAGGGTGCCCGCAGCGCGCCGCGAAGCGCGCCGCCTGCTCGATCGACTCGACGCCGACATGGCGCACGCCGGTGACGATCATGCGGCCCTCGATGCCGGTCTTGGCCTTGGCCCGGGCCATGCCTTCGCCAAGTGCGTCGGTATAGGCCTTGGGCGACAGCCCGGCCCTCTTGGCATGGTCGGGCGAAGTGAACACCTCGGAATAGATGGCACCGTCGCGGGCGAGGCTGGTCAGATAGTGGTCGGCCAGCCGCGCATAATCCTCCTCCGTCCGGAACAGATCGGAGGAAAAATCATAGGCCGCCAGGAAGGATGTGAAATCATGCCAGACGAATGAGCCGTTCTGGATATAGGGCGTGGTATCCCTGCCGTATTTCTGCGCCTGGCGGATGACGAGTTCGGGCGCCGCTGCCCCTTCAATGTGGCAGTGCAATTCCGCTTTCAAAGGCATTCAATCATCCCGTCGGTCAGTCCAGCTGTTGAAAAACCAACACCTGGAAGCGCGGCTGAACACCGCGCCTTAAACAATAGCGCCCGCACCATCGATCGGCTATGGTCCCGCCGGTTTTATGACGGATCAAAAAAATGTCAGTTGAGAGAACCACGGCCGCGGGCGGCATGGAAACCTCCTATGGTTTCAAGCGTGTAGGGGCTGGCGACAAGCAGTCCCTGGTCAACGATGTTTTCCACAAGGTAGCCAACCGCTACGACCTGATGAACGATCTGATGTCGGCCGGCCTGCACCGGCTGTGGAAGGATGCCATGGTCACCTGGCTCAATCCTCCCAAAAGGATGGGCTGGCGCGTGCTCGACGTTGCCGGTGGCACCGGCGACATCGCCTTCCGCATCGTCGATGCCAGTCACGGCAACGCCCATGCCACAGTGCTCGACATCAACGGCTCCATGCTTGGCGTCGGCCGCGACCGTGCCGAGAAGAAAGGTCTGTCCGGCAACGCCGACTTCGTCGAGGCCAATGCCGAGGAACTGCCCTTCCCCGACGCCACATTCGACGCCTACACCATCGCTTTCGGCATTCGCAACGTACCGCGCATCGATGTCGCGCTCAGTGAAGCGTTCCGCGTGCTGAAGCCGGGCGGCCGGTTCCTGTGCCTCGAATTTTCCGAAGTCGAGATGCCGCTGCTCGACAAGGCCTACGAAGCCTGGTCGTTCAGCGCCATTCCGAAGATCGGCAAGATGGTCACCGGCGACGGCGAGCCCTATTCCTATCTGGTCGAATCGATCGCCAGGTTTCCCAACCAGCAGAATTTCGCGACGATGATTTCCCACGCCGGCTTCGATCGCGTCTCCTTCCGCAACTATTCCGGTGGCATCGCGGCACTTCATTCGGGCTGGAAGCTTTGAGGCTGGACCGCATTTCTGCTAGTCGATGTGCGCCATGCCGGTTCGAAGAACCGGTAGGACAGGCACGGCCATGAGCACCGTCAGCGCGGGATTTCGGCTCGTGCGGGCCGGCTGGGTGCTGGTGCGCGAAGGCGTGGTCGCCGCCTTGCCGGGCGAGGAACTGTCCGGCCTGCCGAAGTTCGGCTGGCGGCTGGCGCGGCTGTTCACCCGCCGCCGCGCGCTGACCTATGAGCGCAGCGACCGGCTGGCCAAGGCGGTCGTCCGGCTCGGACCGTCCTATGTCAAGCTCGGCCAGTTCCTGGCGACACGCCCCGACGTCGTCGGCAACGACATGGCGCTCGATCTCGCCATGTTGCAGGACAAGATGCACACCTTCCCGAGAGCCGAGGCGATCTCGGCTATCGAGGCTTCGCTCGGGCGCAAGGTCGGCGATCTCTACGCGCAATTCGGCGACCCGGTCGCAGCCGCTTCCATCGCCCAGGTCCATGCTGCCGAAACCATCCATGACGGCGCTGCAACCAAGGTCGCTGTAAAGGTCATCCGGCCGGGCGTGCGCCGCCGCTTCTTCCAGGATCTCGAAAGCTATTTCCTCGCCGCTCACCTGCAGGAAAAATACATCCTGTCGTCGCGCCGGCTGCGGCCGGTCGAGGTCACCCAGACGCTGGCGCAGACCACCAAGATCGAGATGGATCTCCGCCTCGAGGCGGCCGCGCTTTCGGAACTCGGCGAAAACACCAAGGATGATCCCGGCTTTCGCGTGCCATCCGTCGACTGGGAGCGCACCGGCCGCGACGTGCTGACCATGGAGTGGGTCGACGGCGTCAAGATGAACGACATTGCCGGCCTTGCCGCTGCCGGTCATGACCTGAAGACCATCGCCGCCAACCTCATACAGTCGTTCCTGCGCCATACGCTGCGCGACGGCTTCTTCCACGCCGACATGCATCCGGGCAACCTTTTCGTCGAAGCAAACGGCACCATCGTCGCCGTCGATCTCGGCATTGCCGGCAGGCTCGGCAAGAAGGAACGCCGCTTCCTTGCCGAAATCCTCTACGGCTTCATCACCCGCGACTATCTGCGTGTCGCCGAAGTGCATTTCGAAGCCGGCTATGTGCCGCGCCAGCACAATGTCGCGGCCTTTGCGCAAGCAATCCGGGCGATCGGCGAGCCGATCCACGGCCAACCGGCAGAGACCATTTCGATGGCCAAGCTTTTGACGCTGCTGTTCGAAGTGACCGAACTCTTCGACATGGCGACGCGGCCGGAACTGATCCTGCTGCAGAAGACCATGGTGGTGGTCGAGGGTGTGGCCCGTACGCTCGACCCGGCCTTCAACATGTGGAAGACGGCCGAGCCGGTGGTCAGCGGCTGGATCGCCGGCAATCTTGGCCCGCGTGGCATGATGGTCGATGCGCGCGACGGCGCCAAGGCGCTGCTGACGCTGGCCCGCCAGGCGCCCGAGCTTGCGGCGCGCACCGATCGGCTGTCGCGTGAGATCGACCTGATGGCCGAGCACGGCCTGCGCTTCGACGAGACCACAGCCCGCGCCATCGGCAAGGCCGAGGCGCGCTACAGCCGCTCCGGTCGCCTCGCGCTGTGGGTGATCGCGCTGACGCTGGTCTATATCGCCTGGAAGCTCATATAGCGCCCAGCCACTTCCGGGCGCCGCAACTTGCGGCAACCTGATTGCATTGCTATCATTGCACGCAGCAACTGCGGCAGAGTGCAATCATATGGCCAGCATTACCATTCGCAACCTGGACGATGAGGTCAAGGAACTGCTGCGCCGATTGGCGGCGGAGAACGACCGCTCCATGGAGGAGCAGGCGCGGGTGATGATCCGGGCCGCCGTTGACGGGCAGATCGGTTCTGTGGGCCGCATTGACCAGATCGAGAAAACCCTCCGCGAACTGACCAGTTCGCACGGCGTAGCGGCTCCCGCTGCCGCACCGGCAGGCAAAGCCGTGCCGCGCGGCCTCTCCGGCAAGCGCATCCTGCTCATCATCGGCGGCGGCATCGCCGCCTACAAGGCGCTGGATCTCATCCGCCGGCTGCGCGAGCGAGGTGCCGTAGTGCGGGTGGTCATGACATCAGCCGCGCAGGAATTCATCACCACGCTGTCGGTGGGCGCGCTCTCCGCCGACCATGTCTTCACCGAACTGTTCGACCGCAATGACGAGCACGATGTCGGCCATATCAGGCTATCACGTGAGGCCGACCTGTTGGTGGTGGCGCCTGCCACCGCCGACCTGATGGCCAAGCTTGCCAACGGCCATGCCAACGATCTTGCCTCGACGGTGTTGATCGCCACCGACAAGCCGGTGTTGATGGCGCCAGCCATGAACCCAAGAATGTGGGCGCATCCGGCGACACGCCGCAACCGCGCGACGCTGCAGAAGGATGGCGTCGGCTTTATCGGTCCGGCCAGGGGCGAGATGGCGGAAAGCAACGAGGCGGGCGAAGGCCGCATGGCCGAACCGCTGGAGATCGTCGCCGCCGTCGAGGCGCTGCTCGATGTCAACCCCAAGCCGCTATCGGGACGCCGGATTATCGTCACCTCTGGCCCGACGCATGAGCCGATCGACCCGGTGCGCTATATCGCCAACCGTTCGTCCGGCAAGCAGGGCCACGCCATTGCGGCGGCCCTGGCCAGGCTCGGCGCCGATGTCCGCCTCGTCTCCGGTCCGGTCACCATCGCCGATCCCGCCGGGGTGAAGACCATCCATGTCGAACGGGCGCAAGAGATGCGCGATGCGGTGGAGCAGCTTCTGCCTGCGGACGCGGCGGTGTTCGTCGCCGCTGTTGCCGACTGGCGCAGCGAGAACTCGGCCGGTGAGAAGATCAAAAAGGTCGCCGGCGAAGGACCGCCGGTTCTGCGCATGGTCGAGAATCCCGACATTCTCGCCGGGGTTGGCCATCACAGCCAGCGACCCGGCCTTGTGGTCGGCTTCGCCGCCGAGACACAGGATCTCTTGCGCAATGCCGAGGCCAAGCTTCGCAAGAAGGGCGCCGATTTCATCGTGGCCAACGACGTGTCGCACGAAAGCGGGATCGGTCCTTCGGGCGTGATGGGCGGTGATCGCAATCGGGTGCGGATCGTGTCCAGGGCCGGCGTCGAGGAATGGCCCGAAATGAGCAAGGACGAGGTGGCAGCGCGGCTCGCCGCCCTGATCGCCGAACGTCTGAAGACGACCGTCGTTTGAGCGGGGGCGCTGGAACGACGGCGCGCTTCAGGTCATTTGGCTCTGCATGACCCTGAGGTCAATTGGACAAAAGCTCCGCGGTTCGGGCAAGGGCGCCGGCGAATCCATTGAGCGGAATGGAAAAACTCACCGCTTGTCCGGTGTCGGCCGCGAAGGCTTCGATCTTGAGGATGGTGCCCGACTTCAGCAGCGGCGTGAGGGTCGCATCGAACGCCACCGGCACCAGGCAGCCGACGACCTGGCAGGTGTTGAATGGCAGGCTGCCATCCAGTTTCTGGTCGTCGATGCTCAGGCTGACGCCCTTGGCCAGCGCCAGGCCGAACGGCAGGGCGAGCGTACCGGCGGCATCCTCGCCGGTTTTGCTCGACAGCTCGATCGCCAGCAGGCGCTGGTTGTTTTGCTTGTTGAATTGCTGATGCGACAGGCTGCAGGTCTTGGTCGCGCCTGATATCTGGCAATTGACCGTCCAGTCGCCATGGGTCTCGGACAACGCCGACGCGCCACCGGGCAGTTGCGGCGCATCGGCGGCCGGCGCCGCCGCGGTCTTGGTTTGCGCCGCAACAGCCGGCACACCGACGACGCAGGCCACACCCAGCATTGCCACGAAATACGCGTACTTCCTCATCAAGACTCCTCCCGCCCGGCTCCGCCTTGGGCCAGCTGGATGCTGACCTTGAGAGACGCGCCGATCGCGTTCTGTTTAAACTGTTTCGCCGGAGGCGCCGTCACAGCTGACGGCCGGCGCCATTGACGCCACTCAGCTCACGACGGGCGCCGACCGATAGAGCGGCGAATCGACGACCTCCGTCAAGTGCAATGCGGGGTTGTCAGGCAGATTCTCCGCCGCAGTGAGGTGGCCTTCGCCGGTCGACAAACCGATATAGTTTCGATCAGCCCCAAGATATGGCACAGCCGCACAGACGCCCTATATTAAGGCCATGACTTCTTCACGCGGGAATGAGCGGATGTCGGCGTTTCGACCATCGATGGTTTTCACATCGGCAATGCTGGCGACGGCAGTGCTGGCCGGCGGTTGCCTGCCGGCTTCCGCGCAAGCCGTCAATTCCCTCAACGGCAACAACGCGCTGATCCGGCAGAATGACCTGCAAATCCTGCAGAACCGGGTGCAGCGGCAGCAATACCAGCAGCAACAGCAGCAGTATCGTGCCCAGGACCGCCAGATCGTCCAGCAGCCGCAGCCGGTGGTGCCACAATACAGGCCAAGCTGTACGACGCAGATAATCGGCGTCACCGCCTTGAGCAATTGCCGCTGACAAACCGGCGTTTTTCATTTATTAGCCGACTTATGTATTCGGAGTGCCTCTCGGCACACGCGAAAGTTTTGGTTTTGCAACGATGCCTTGTCGCGCTATGCGGCATTGCATCGACTGGATCCACGAATGACAGCCACCAAGAAAAAGGCCGTACGCAAGGCAAAGAAGGGCGAGAGCATCCGTCAGGTGGCGGCGATTCCGTTTCGGCTAAACGCACGCGGCGATGTCGAGGTGATGCTGGTTACCTCGCGAACCACAAGACGCTTCATCGTCCCCAAGGGCTGGCCGATGAAGGGCAAGAGCGGACGCAAGGCGGCCACCATCGAAGCGCGAGAGGAAGCCGGCGTGCTCGGCAAGACGGTGAGGGAGCCGGCGGGCAGCTACTCCTACTGGAAACGGCTGGCCAACCGCTTCGTCCGCGTCGACGTCATCGTCTATCTGCTAGAGGTCACCGAGGAACTGGCCGACTGGCAGGAAGCCAAGCGGCGGCAGCGGGCCTGGCTGCCGGCCGCCGATGCGGCCACGCTCATCGATGAGCCGGACCTTTCGACCCTGGTGGCGAACCTGATGATTGCCAAGCCCGAGCCACTCGACCTCGCCTGAGGCTGGACTTCACTCGCTCGTGTCGCCCGCTTCGGGAAAGGGGCGCAGCGGCGTGCCGGTATAGGCCCACAACCATTCGCGCGGCAGCGGTCCTTTGTTTCGCTCGACTTGCTGTGACTGTTCCCAGGCATGCGCCAGGATGCCGACCGAGCGCGACAGCACGAAAAGCCCGCGCGTCAGCGGCGGCGGAAAGCCGAGTTCGCCATAGATGACGGCGGTGGCGCCATCGATGTTGAGCGGTATCTTTTTCCCTTTGCGCCGGGCGACTTCCGCCTCGATCGCCTCGGCGATGTCGGCGAAGCGTCCATTGACGACGCCACGCGCGGCAAACGCGCGGGTCAGCTCCAGCAGGCGCGGCGCGCGCGGGTCGACCGGATGGAAGCGATGGCCGAGACCAGGCACATAGCCCTTCTCCTGGGCGAAGAACCGGTCGAGCCGCGTCGTGACGGCTTCATTCAGCGTCATGCCGCCGTCGAGCGCGACAGCGATGTCACCGTAGAAGGACAGCGCCTGCTCGCCGGCGCCGCCATGCACGTCGCCGAGCACGTTGATGGCCGAGGCCATGGCGCTGTTGATGCCGACGCCGCAGGTTGTAGCCATGCGCGCAATCGCGATCGACGGCGCTTGCGGCCCATGGTCGACGGCGGCGCCCAGCGCAATGCCGAGCAGCGCCGCCTGGTCGTCGCTGGGCAACTCGCCACGCAACATCAACCAGATCATCGCCGGGAAGCTGACGCGGCCGATCAGATCCTGGATCTCATAGCCGCGAAGCCGGATGACACCGGGCCGCATCTCGATGATATCGGTCTGCCACCATTCCTCGCCGCGCTCACGGCCGGTCTTCTTCTCGGTGCTCATGCCCGTGCCTTTGTCTTGGCGCGCGGCGGCAGCTCCGCGAAAACCTCGTTCATATGCTCGCCCAGCGCGGGTGGCGGCTTCGTCGGCAGGGGAGCCGCGCCATCGACCATGAAGCCGCCGCGCAGAACTGTCAGTGGCCCGTCCATACCAGGCACGCCCTCAAAATTCGTGGTCACCTGGCGTTCGAGCACTTGCGGTTCTGCCAGCACTTGCGGGATCGTCAGCACCCTGCCCGCGGGCACGCCGGCGCGATTGAGGGTTTCTTCCCAGACCGCCGCCGGGGCGCTCGCCAGGGCGTCCTCGATCTCGACCTTGAGCGCCGCACGGTTGCGCTTGCGCGTCTCGCGCTCGGCAAAGCGCGCATCCACCGCCAGCTCCGCCCGCCCGATCAGCCGGCACAGCGCCACGAACTGCTCCTGCTTGTTGGCGGCGATGTTGAGCAGCCCGTCGCCGGTGCGAAAGGCGCCGGACGGCGCCGCTGTCATGTTCTCATTGCCCATCGGCTGCGGATCGACCGCTGCCGTGAGGTAGTTGGAGACCGGCCAGCCGAGCGCCGAGAGCGTGCATTCGAGCATCGAGACGTCGAGAAAGGCGCCCTCGCCGCTCGTCTTCTGTCGCACCAGCGCCGAGGCGATTGCGAACGCGCCGACCAGCCCGCCAAGCGTGTCGGCGACCGGATAGCCGACCCGCAGCGGCGCCGTTTCCGGCGTGCCGGTGATGCTCATGATCCCCGACAGGCCCTGGATGATCTGGTCATAGGCGGGATTGTCACGCATCGGTCCGGTCTGGCCAAAACCGGATATCGCGCAATAGACAAGGCCGGGACGGACCGCCTTGAGCGCCTCGTAGCCAAGGCCGAGCCTATCCATCACGCCGGGGCGGAAGTTCTCCACCAGCGCATCGGCGCTGGCGACCAGATCGAGGAAGCGTTCGCGATCGGCCGGCTTCTTGAGGTCGAGCACCACCGATCGTTTGCCTGCGTTCTGCGCCAGGAACGAGGCGCCCATGCCGGCGCTGTTGAGCTTTGGCGAGCCGCCGAGCTGGCGTGCCAGGTCGCCGCCTTGCGGGACCTCGACCTTGATCACATCGGCCCCGAGCAGCGCCAGCTGATAGGCACAATAGGGGCCAGCCAGGACGTTGGTCAGGTCGAGGACGCGGATACCGGAAAGCAATTCGGTCATGACAGCTCAAATCGATCAGGCATCGCCCGGCACATGCTCCGGTCCGCGCCGCCGGCGGTGCTCGACATAGGCCCAGATATGCGGCCCGACCAGGCCGATGAAGGCGAGCGTCAGCAGCGTCAGCGACAGCGGATGCTTGTAGAACACCGACCAGTCGCCATTCGAGATGGTCATCGCCCGGCGGAACTGGGTTTCGGCGAGTGGCCCCAAGATCATGCCGATAATGACCGGCGCGGTCGGGAAATCGAAGCGCCGCATCAGGAACCCGGCCGCCCCCAGGAGATAGAGGATGACCAGGTCGATAGGCGATTGCGAGATGCCATAGGTGCCGACCGTGGCGAATACCAGGATCCCGGCATAGAGCTGCGGCGCCGGGATCTTCAACAGACGCACCCACAGCCCGATTAGCGGCAGGTTGAGGATGACGAGGATGACGTTGGCGATGAACAGGCTGGCGATCAGTCCCCAGACGAGGTCGCCCTGCGTCGTCAAAAGCAGCGGCCCCGGATTGATGCCATAGCTCTGGAAGGCCGACAGCATGATCGCCGCCGTCGCCGAGGTCGGCAGGCCGAGCGTCAGCATCGGCACCAGCACGCCGGCGGCGGACGCATTGTTGGCGGCCTCGGGGCCGGCAACGCCTTCAATGGCGCCGACCGTGCCGAATTCCTCCTTGTGGTTCGACAGCTTCTTTTCGATTGCGTAGGACAGGAAGGTCGGGATTTCTGCCCCGCCTGCCGGCATGGCGCCGATCGGAAAGCCGATCGCCGCGCCACGCAGCCAGGGTTTCCACGAACGCGCCCATTCGGCTGATGTCATGTAGAGCGAGCCCCTCAGCGGCACGATCTCGTCCTTGCCGGCATAGCGGCGCGAGGCCATGTAGAGTGTCTCGCCGACGGCGAACAGGCCAACGGCGGCGATGATGACGTCGACGCCGTCAAGCAGTTCGCTCATGCCGAAGGTGAAGCGCGGCTGGCCGGTCTGCAGGTCGACACCGATCATGCCGATGACGAAGCCGGCGAACAGGCTGGTGAGGCCGCGCACGGACGAGGAGCCGAGCACCGCCGAAACCGTGATGAAGGCCAATACCATAAGCGAGAAATATTCGGCCGGGCCGAAGGCCAGCGCGAATTTGACCACCACCGGCGCCAGGAAAGCGACGCCCAACGTGCCGATGGTGCCGGCGACGAAGGAGCCGATCGCCGAGGTGGCAAGTGCCGCGCCGCCGCGGCCGGACCGCGCCATCTTGTTGCCTTCCAGCGCGGTGACGATGGTCGCGCTTTCGCCGGGCGTGTTGAGCAGGATCGACGTTGTCGAGCCGCCATACATGGCGCCGTAATAGATGCCAGCGAACAGGATGAAAGAGGCCTCCGGCGCCACCTGGTAGGTGATCGGCAAAAGCAGGGCGATGGTCAGCGCCGGCCCGAGACCGGGCAGCACGCCGATGGCGGTGCCGAGCGTGGTTCCGAGCAGGCACCACAGAAGATTGACCGGGGTGAAGGCGACCGAGAAGCCGTGTGCGAGATGGCCGAGCGTTTCCATGGCATCAGGCTCCAAACGTGCCGATGATCGCATCGATCACCGTGTTCAGCTGGTTCTCGATGAAGCCGGCGCCGATGTTGACGCCGAGCGCCCTGGCGAAGCCGAAATAGGCGGCCAGCGCCAGGATCAGGCCGAGCCCTACGTCACGCAGTGTGCGCTTGCTGCCGAAGCCGTGGCAGACGAGAACGAACATGATGACGGATGCCGCTGTGAAGCCCAGCGGCTGGATCAGCAGCAGATTGGCGACGAGGCCGATGACGACGAAACCCATCGCCTTCCAGTCGGTCGGCGTTTCCTTTTCCTCCTCCGGCTGCCAGCCGCCGCGAAGCGCCGCGAGGATGAGCAACAGGGAAAGCACCACCAGGCCGACCATGGTGAGGTAGGGAAAGACGGTCGGGCCGACCTTGGAGTAGAGCGGCGACACCGGGATCGCCAGCGTTTGCCAGGCTACAGCGCCGGCGCAGGCCAGAAGCCCGACGCCGATCAACAATTCCGGCACGGCAAGGCGCGACGGCGCCACCTGCTGGTCACTGCTGCTCATGATTGTCCTCCCCAAGAATACTGGCCAGGATAGCTGGCCAAGATGCCCGGCACCGCACGGCCGGTCCTCACCGCAGTGCCGGCTTTGCATTCCATGCGAGAAGGGGCGGCGAGCGCCGCCCCTTATTTGGGAAGATCAGGCGAGCCCGAGGTCTTTCAGGATGGCCTCGATGCGGGCCGTATCCTCGGCCACGAATTTCGCATAATCGTCGCCGGTGAGCAGGATCTGCGTCCAGTTGCGGTTCTTGCACTCGGTCGCCCAGGCATCGCTCTTGGCCATGCTCTCGACCAGCGTGATCATCGCCGCCTTGTCGGCATCGGAAACTCCGGGAGGTGCGAAGACCCCGCGCCAGTTGAACAGCTCGACATCGATGCCGGCTTCCTTCAGCGTCGGCGCGTCGATGCCGTCCTGGCGCTTGTCGGCAGAGATGGCAAGCAGCCGCAGCGCGCCCGCCTTGACCTGCTCGGAGAACTCGCCGAAGCCGGAGATGCCGGCCGCCACCTGATTGCCGAGCAGCGCCGACAGTGCCTCGCCGCCGCCGGCGAACGGCACGTAGGACAGGTTTGTCGCAGGCACGCCGACGGTCTTGGCGATCAGCCCAAACAGGATGTGATCCGAACCGCCAGCCGAGCCGCCAGCAACAGGAACCTTTGTCGGATCGGCCTTGAGTGCGGCGACGAAATCAGCTGCCGTCTTGAACGGCGACTCCGCCGGCACCACCAAGGCCTCGAACTCGCCGGTAAGGCGCGCGATCGGTGTGACTTGCGTCAGATTGTTGGCAGCCTTGTTGGCGATGATCGCACCGACCATGACCATGCCGGCAACCATCAGCGAATTGCCTTTGCCGTTCCATTGGTTGATGAACTGCGGCAGCCCGACCGTGCCGCCGGCGCCGCCGACATTGGTGATCTGTGAGCCGGAGATCAGCTTTTCGCTGCGCAGCACCTGATCCATCGTGCGCCCTGTCTGGTCCCAGCCACCGCCAGGTGCCGCCGGGACGAAAATCTGGATCTGCGGCGCGCCTTCGGCGAAAGCGGGAGAGAGATGAAGTCCTGCAAAGCCGGCAGCGCCTGCCGCCGCCGTGCTCGTCAAAAATCTGCGTCTGTTCAGCATGGGATTCCTCCAGATCACGACACCTCCTCCGGTGCCTGCCAAAACGCGCCTGAATCCAGACCCGTAATCGAGTTCAAGCAGATGTTACCGAGTTCTGTCAACGGGAACGATATTCTACTAGACAGAACGCATCGGCAGCGCGACACAGTGGCTCCGCTAAGCAGGTTCCGCAAAAGCGTCCCGCGGTTTTGCGGCAAGAACCTGCGGCAAACAAAGAAATCTAAGCAGACGACGCGTTGGCGAAGCCAGCGGTGTCTGCTTAGGACCTTCTCCGAATTGGGAACCGCAATGGACTCATCAAGCAGATCGGCTGATCCAGACATCCGGCACGCGGCTACCGAAGGGGTTGCCGCGCTTGATCGGGCGATCGCCATCCTCGACGCCTTCACCAAGGCCGACCGGTCGCTCAGCCTGGCCGAAATCGCGGCCCGTACCGGCCTCTACAAGAGCACCATCCTGCGGCTTGCGCATTCCTTGTTGCGCGGGCAGTTGCTCGAGCGCCTGGACGATGGCCGCTACCGCGTAGGACCCGCCACTTTCCGGCTCGGCGCGCTCTATCAGCGTTCGGTGGTGGCGGTCGACATCCTGTTGCCGATCATGCGTGACCTTTCCGAGCGAAGCTGGGAGAGCGTTGCCTTCTATGTTCGCTCGGGCGACGTCCGCACCTGTCTCTACCGCGTCGAATCCAAGCACCCGATCCGCTACACGATACGCGAAGGCGACGTGCTGCCTCTGCTGGTTGGGTCGGGCGGCCGCGTGCTTGCGGCGTTTTCCGGCCAGCAGGGCGAACCCTACGAGACCATCCGCAAGACCTGCAACTGCCTCGCCGTCGGCGACCGCGACCCAGAGACGGCGGGCGTGTCGGCGCCGGTGTTCGGTCCGGGCCGGGCCCTGCTCGGCGCCTTGACGCTGGCCGGCCCCAGCTCGCGCGTCGACGCCGCGTTCCTTCAGCGCATGAAACGCCCGCTGCTCGAGGCGGCGGCGCGCGCCACCCGCGCCTTCGGCGAGGACGCCTCCATGCTCGAGCAGGCGAGCCTCGCCGCGGACGCTGTGTCGTAGTGGGGTCGAAGGCGCCGCAGCCGGAGCTGCGTCAGTTCAATTTGACCAGAACCACACGGCGGTTCTTGGCACGGCCCGCCTCGTCGTCATTGCTGGCGACAGGCGCACTGCGATCTATGCTTGGCAGCGCGGGGATCTCCAGTCGATGACGCCGCTCAGGGCTGCCGCTCAAGCAGGATGGTCGGGGCGTCGTGGTAGGTGGTCCGCACCACTTCCCGGTAGCCGCACTTCGTCGCAACGTTCAGCGACGCGGCGTTTTCCGGATCGATGATGCAAACGGTCCTCGCGGACCCGAAAGTCTCTTCGCCCCATGCCAGGACGCGGCCAACCACCTCGGTAGCGAAGCCTGCGCCATGAATGGCCGGAGCGAGCGCCCAGCCGGCCTCGGGAATGCCTTCGATCGACGGCTCCATATCGCGCTTCAGGTCGTGGAACCCGGCCTCGCCGATGAAACGGCCCGTCGCCTTCTCCTCGATCGCCCAAAAACCGTAGCCGAGCAACGACCACAGGCCGGCATGACGCAGGAAGCGCATCCAGCTTTCTTCGCGCGTGCGCGGTTTGCCGCCGATGAAACGGGTGACCATGGGATCGGTCCACATCACGGCATAGGCGTCGAAATCTCCCAGCCGGTGTGCCCGCAGGATGGTTCGCTGCGTCTCGATCACAGGGGCGCTCGTTGCTTGCGGATTGTGCATGGAATTTGCCTCGCTTATCTACCCGGCGCGTAGCAAATTGCCCGGGCCAGGCAAGGGCCAAGGCAGGGCATGTCATCTTCCAGGCGAGAAAATCGCGCCAAGCCGCGCCACAAATACGACGGGCACCCATGCGGGCAAACATGGTCTCAAGCTCCGCTATGGGAATTCGGCGCGACGATGCTATTTTCGCGACAGGCTGATTCAGCAACTGCAAGCGCAATCCTTTCAGGCACGGGCTTGTGCCGTCAAACCCAGGGAAAAAGCATGGACACCACCGATCTCGTGCTTGCCATCGTCCACCATCTGCTGGTGTTTTCCCTGGCAGGGATCATCGGCGCCGAATTCGTGCTGATCCGCGGCGACCTGGCCGCCGCCACGCTCAACCGGCTCGCCGGCATCGACCGTCATTATGGGATCATCGCCGCGGTGATCATCATCGTCGGCATCGGCCGCGTCTTCTATGGCCTCAAGGGTTGGGAATTCTACGTCTACAACTGGGTGTTCTGGGCCAAGATGGCGGCGTTTGGTATCGTCGGCCTGCTGTCGATCATCCCAACTGTCCGCTTCATCTCCTGGAACAGGCAGGCAAGCGCCAATCCCTCGTTCCTGGTGCCGGCAGCCGAACTTGCATCCGTCAAGACCTATATCCGCGCCGAGGCATTCATCTTCCTGCTGATCCCGGTCTTCGCCGCGGCGATGGCACGCGGCTACGGCTACTAATCGCCGGCGGCAACCGTTTCTAGTGGAGCTATCGGCACCAGCGGTGCCGGCACATCGGTCGTCTTCTCCTGCGCCTTGCAGATGTCGGCGATGACGCAGGCCGGGCAATCCGGCTTGCGCGCCTTGCAGACATAGCGGCCATGCAGGATCAGCCAATGATGCGCGTGGCGCATGTATTCGTCCGGGATGATCTTCAACAGTCCCTGCTCGACCTGTTCCGGCGTCTTGCCGGGCGCTAGCCCGAGCCGGTTGCCGATGCGGAAGATGTGGGTGTCGACCGCCATCGTGTGCTGGCCGAAGGCCATGTTGAGCACGACATTGGCGGTCTTGCGCCCGACCCCCGGCAGCTTCACCAGTTGATCCCGGTCGTCAGGCACATCGCCGCCATAGTCGCGGATCAGCGCCTGCGACAGCGCCATCACGTTCTTGGCCTTGTTGCGCCACAGCCCGATGGTTCTGATATAGTCGCCAACCTTGGCTTCACCCAGCGCCAGCATCCTTTGCGGTGTATCGGCGGCCTTGAACAGCGCCCGCGTCGCCTTGTTGACGCCGGCATCGGTCGCCTGCGCCGAGAGCACGACCGCCACCAGCAATGTGAAGGCGTTGACATGTTCGAGCTCGCCCTTCGGCTCAGGCCGCTGGACGGCAAAACGCCGGAAGATCTCGTGCACTTCGGCCGCGCTGTAGCGCGACGAACGCCGCGCCGGCCGCGGACGCGGCTTGGCGTTCGACCCGTCGCGCCGGCCGGGCAGCAGCTCATTTTTGGGCATGGATGATTCTTTGGACTTGGGGCTCGCCATTTCCTTCCTATAATATCCCGCCATGAGCGACACAAACGCCTCATTTCAGGCCGACGAGCCATTCTTTCAGGCGCTGCTGACGCCGCACCGGTCCCTGGGCAAAACCGGCTTTGCCTTGCTGATGGGCGCGCTGCTGTTCGGCTGGCTGGTGACAGGCGCGTTTTTCCTGTCGCGTGGCGCCTGGCCGGTGTTCGGCTTCCTCGGCCTCGACGTGGTCGCCGTCTACATCGCTTTCCGCGCCAACTATCGTGCCGCGCGTGCCCGCGAGGAGGTGTCGGTCTCGCGCACCAGGCTCGACATCCGCAAGACCGCGCCATCCGGAAAATCGGAAGCGCATCGCTTCAACCCGTTCTGGGCGCGGTTTTCGGTCGCCCGTCACGCCGAGATCGGCATCACCAGGATGACGGTGGAAGCACAGGGGCAGAACGTGCCGATCGGCGGGTTCCTCAATCCCGACGACCGCGAGACCTTCGCCACCGCCTTTTCGCGGGCGCTGGCGACCGCCAAGGCAAGCTGATCCTAGAACCGGTAGCGCAACAGCCTGCCGACCTTGCGCAGGGCTGGAATGTGTCTCCAAAGACGGACGAACAGCTTCGCGACCCAGCCCATGCGGGCGGCATGTTCAGGCTTGTAGGCCGAGATGTCATCGACGAAGCGCAGCTTGGGGACGGCCAGTTCCAGGTCGTGCGGATCGTCGATCGCCCAATACACCTGGGCACCCGTCGCCTTGATGGCCGGATTGAGGCGAAGCAGCTTCAGGCCAAAACGGCTGTAGGCGTCGAACATCAGTTCGCCACTGGCAAGATGCGAGACCAGCCGCGCAAACAGGCGTGGTCCCTCGTTGGCTGGGAGATAGGGCGTCAGGCCTTCCGCCACCACGATGGCCGGGCGATTGCGCGGCACCGAGGCCAGCCAATCCGGTTCGGTCACCGACGAGGCGATCAGATGGCAATGGGCCCGGGATGGGTACAGCTTGCGTCTGAGCTCGATGACTTCAGGGTAGTCGACATCAAACCAGTCCACCCCCTGTGGCGGATCGACACGAAATATGCGCGTATCGAGCCCGCATCCCAGATGCAACACGATGGAGTCGGGATTTCTCGCGAGAAAGTCCTGAACATGGACATCCAGCGTCTTTGCCCTGATCGCCAGGCCGACGCCGAGATTGGTGTCCACCTTGAGCCTGGAGAAATCGTAGTCGATCTTGCGCACCGCCTCGTCGGCGAAATGATCCCCGAGCAGCGTATCCGGCAACCTGCTCTCCAGAGCCTTGCCGTAGAGCGTCAACAGCAACGTCCCCTTTTCCCCGGTCAGATGTATCTTCTCGCCAGCCATGTGCGATTCCTAGTCAGAGCATGATCCCGAAAAGTGGAATCCGGTTTTCGAGAAAGATCATGCTCATACAAACAGACAGAGCCCCATCCCGACCTCATCGGGATGGAACAGGCTCTCGAAAGCCCGAGTCTATCTGGGTACTCGCCGCAAGAAGGCAAGTTTCGGGTGGCGATCGACGCCCCAAGGGGCGATATTCCTGCCCAAGGAGACAGTTCCATGAGCACACAGACAGCCGTTCTCAAAAAGGACATCACGCCCGAAGGCAGCGACTACGAAATCGTGCGCCGCGCCATCGAGAAGATCAGCCTCGACTATCGCGACCAGCCATCGCTGGAAGAACTGGCTGAGGAAGTCGGCGAGACGCCGACCGGCCTGCAGAAACTCTTCACCCGCTGGGCCGGCCTGTCGCCAAAAGCCTTCCTGCAGGCGGTGACACTGGACCATGCCCGCAAACTGCTGGATTCCGGCATGCCGCTGCTTGAAACATCGTTCGAACTCGGCATGTCCGGCCCCGGCCGGCTGCACGACCTCTTCGTCACCCATGAAGCGATGTCGCCGGGCGACTACAAGACGCGCGGCGCAGGCCTCACCATCCGCTACGGTTACCACCCCTCGCCGTTCGGCACTGCCCTGATCATGGCTACCGACCGTGGGCTTGCCGGCCTCGCCTTCAGCGATCCGGGCGAGGAACGCGCCGCCTTCGCCGACATGTCCAGCCGCTGGCCGAACGCCATCTATGTCGAGGACATGGCCGCGACGGGGCCCTATGCCGCGCGCATCTTCGACCCGACACTGTGGCGCCCCGATCAGCCGCTGCATGTCGTCATGATCGGCACCGACTTCCAGGTTCGAGTCTGGGAGGCGCTGCTCAACATCCCGATGGGCAAGGCCCGCACCTATTCCTCGATCGCCGCCAGCATCGGCGCGCCGAGCGCCAGCCGTGCCGTTGGTGCCGCCAACGGCGCCAACCCGCTCTCTTTCGTGGTTCCCTGCCACCGCGCCATAGGCAAGTCCGGCGACCTCACCGGCTATCACTGGGGTCTGACCCGCAAGCGAGCCATTCTGGGTTGGGAAGCAGGGCAAGTTTCGTCGTGAATGTCGATTTTCCAAGCGCCTCTCGCAGAATATATAAATGCCCGTCTTATCAAGTATAAGTGCGATTATTTCATCGGATTTTCTTGATTGCAACCAAAGGCAACCTCTGGTTTAGCGATTGTTATTTTAAGCAATTGTTCAAGTTAACTCTAAATTAACTACGATAAAGTGATGATGACCCATATTAATTCGGGCTATCCGACTTAATGGGAGGTCTCGATGATATCGTTTCGCGCCGTCTTCGGCGCAGCTTTGCTGGTCGCCTGTATTGACCAGTCCGCATTTGCCACAACGCAAAATGTCATTTTCAATGGCACGATCACCGCAACCTGCACGCTTGTGGTCGCCACCAACGGCACGATGACGGTGAGCCCCGATCTCCAGTCGCTAAGCTCGCACAACAGCGGCGGCTTGGCCGGAACGGTCACGTTGACCACCACGGGAGGCGTGTCGCTCAGCGTAGACCCGGTCACCATCACCACGGTGCCCGCTGCCGACACCACGTCGACCACCTGGACACCGACCTACTCCGCCGCCGGTACGCACTCTATCGCCGAGACCGGCTCGGCCACCAGCCTCGGCACACCCGGCGCCGACCTCGTTTCGGTCAACCTCGCCGGCACGAAGGGCGGCAGCAACCGCTTCGCCTCCGGAAACTATCAGGCAACGGTGACTGTGCGCTGCGAATAAGCTCTCGGAAGGAGGGGCCTTTGACACATGCTCGAACCTTGGCGACGGCGCTGGCCGTCGGCCTGATGCCCATTGCCGCCACGGCCCAGTCGATGTCGCCGATGCGAGGCGAGGTCAACAGCTTTACCGACGTCTTCGCGGTCCGCGTATTCCCGGCCAATCCCTACGACCAGAAGATCAGGGTCGAAATCCACGTCTACGATCAGGATTTTCAGCCGGTGGCCGCCAGGATCTCTCCGAGTGCGTTCCAACTGGCTTCCCAGGCTTCCCGTCCTGTCCTTGTGGTCGTGCCCTTCGGCGGCGCTGCCGAGCGCAAAGTGCGTATCTGTACCGAAAGCATCCCCTTTCCCAATCAACAGACGCAGATAAAGGCACAGATATGCGGCAAGTTTTTTGGGCACCGCAAATCCTGACAGTCGCGCTTGCAGCGATGTCGGCGGGGATTTCGCCGGTTCTGGCCGAGGATGTCTACAATCTCAACCAGAATGAGAGCGGCTTCAACCTGCCCGGCGTAACCTTGCCTCAGGGGCAGGACGAGGTCCACGCTTCCGACGGCACCACCTGCCGTTCCGCGGTTTCGGGTACTGGCGCCTATGTCGACCTCGGCGTCATCAGAGGCAACAACCAGTCGAACAATGACGTCGCCACCTATGGCCGCGTGGTGATCCCGATCGGCCGCTCGCCGAAGCGCATCGATTGCAGCCGCCTCTACGAGCTTGAGGTCGAGCGCCTGCAACTCGAGCTGAAACTCCTCAAAATGGGCATCGGTGCCGACGGCCAGACGGCGAGCGTGGCTGCCAGCGCTCCCGCTCCCGTGGTCGCATCACCGGGATGGGCCAACGAAGGCTGGAGCATCAGGACCGGAAATGGCGATGGCAAGAAAAAGAAGAAGAAATAACCGCGCGCTGCTCGCGACAGCGGCACTAGCCGGCCTCTGCCTTCCGGTGCAAGCGGCGATCATCGGCACCTGCACCATCATGGTCGGGGCGTCGGGAACGATGACCGCAAATCCTGCCATCAGCATACTCGGCTCCAAACAGGCAGGCGGGTCGAGTGCGACCGCCACCATCACCGCCAGCTCGCTGCTTTGCACCTTGCTCAACCTGCTCGACTGTTATTCCGTTTCCGCACCGGCGCCCGCATCATTCTCCTCTGCGCCGAGCGGCGGCGGTACCAACGTCACCTTCAGCACCGTCTACCGCCTCGACGGCACCGGCGTCGACACCTCCGGAAGCGTGCCACAGCGCGTCATCAACGGCACCCACCCCATGCAGGTCGACCTCACCGCCACCAAGTCGAGCGGTATCTTCCCCGCCGGCAACTACCAGGGCACGGTCACCGTGCGCTGTGAATAGGCACAAATCGAGCTGGACCATTTGCGTGGTCTGGCAAGCCGCGGCCTTGCAGGTTAGCTTCCCGATCGATAGGAGCGACCTGCGTTCGCCCGGACGCACAAAAGACGCTCCAATATTTGAGTTCGTGCTGGCAGGAGGCCTTGCTTGA
This sequence comes from Mesorhizobium sp. CNPSo 4670, assembly GCF_057784235.1. NCBI lineage: Bacteria > Pseudomonadati > Pseudomonadota > Alphaproteobacteria > Hyphomicrobiales > Phyllobacteriaceae > Mesorhizobium > Mesorhizobium sp. CNPSo 4670. The sequence continues at coordinate 117,543 of NZ_JBWJFQ010000010.1, forward strand.
TTATCGTTATCGGCTCGATCAACCTCGACCTGATCGCCAATGTCGAACGCTTGCCGAGCCCTGGCGAAACAGTGGCCGGCTCAAGCTTTGCCACGGCGCCCGGCGGCAAAGGCGCCAACCAGGCGCTGGCTGCGGCACGCGCCGGCGCCCCGGTGCGCATGGTCGGCGCCGTCGGCAAGGACAGCTTCGCCGCCGAGGCGCTGGCATTGCTGCGCGACGGCAAGGTCGATCTGTCAGGCGTCGCCGAGACTTTTGCATCGACGGGCACAGCCCTGATCATGGTCGGCGACGACGGCGAGAACGTCATCGCCGTGGTGCCGGGCGCCAACGCGTCCGTATTGCCCGGCGACCTCTCCAAAGCCTTCTTCAAAAAGGGCGATGTCGTACTCCTGCAGCATGAGATCCCGCTGGCGACCGTCGAGGCCGCGCTCGACCAGGCAAGGGCGGCCGGCGCCATCACCGTGCTCAACACCGCGCCTTTCCAGGGCGAAGCAGCGGCCTTTCTTGCCAAGTCCGATTATGCAGTCGCCAACGAAACCGAATTCGACCTCTATGGCGAGGCGCTGTCGCTTAATGGTCGCGACCGGGCGGCGCGCATGCGAGACTATGCCGGGAAGACCGGCCGCACCATCGTCGTCACGCTCGGCGGCGACGGCGTGATGGCGGCGACGCCAAGCGATTTCCTGACCGTTCCGGCAATGAAGATCACCCCTGTCGACACGGTCGGCGCCGGCGACACGTTCTGCGGTTATTTCGCCGCTGGCCTGTTGTCCGGCCTGGCGCTCGAACAGGCGCTGGCGCGTGCCGGGGCGGCGGGCTCGTTGGCCTGCCTGAAGCCGGGTGCCCAGCCGGCGATCCCGCTGGCCAAGGATGTCGACCAGGCGTTGCAGGAAACGCGTTGAGATGCTGCGCCCTCAGACGAAACATGCCGTGGCGCCGGCCGGCGACATCTGTCGCCTGACCGCGGTCGCACTGGCCGACGCGATCCGCCAAAAGAAACTTTCCGTCCGCGAGGTGGTGACGGCATTCCTCGACCGGATCGAGGCGGTTAACCCGCTGGTCAACGCCATCGTCTCCTTGCGCGACCGCGGCGAGATCCTGCGCGAGGCCGACTCTGCCGATGCCCGACGGGCAGATGTCGAAACCGGCTCGTTGTTCGGCCTGCCGATCGCCATCAAGGACCTCGCCTCGACCACGGGCCTCAGGACCTCGCTCGGCTCGCCGATCTTCGCCGATTTCGTGCCGCAGGAGGATGATTTCTTCGTCGAGCGTATCCGAAACGCCGGCGCCATCATCATCGGCAAGACCAACGTTCCGGAATTCGGGCTTGGCTCCAACACCTACAACAATGTGTTCGGGCCAACCCTGAACGCCTTCGATCCGGCGCTGACCGCCGGCGGCTCGAGCGGCGGCGCGGCGGTGGCGCTGGCGCTCGACATGCTGCCTATCGCCGATGGCAGCGACTTCGGCGGCTCGCTGCGCAACCCGGCGGCCTGGAACAATGTTTTTGGCTTCCGCCCGTCGCAAGGGCTCGTTCCCGGCGGACCCGACGTCGAGGTCTTTCATGCGCAGTTGGGTGTCGATGGGCCGATGGGCCGCAACGTCCGCGACATGGCGCTGCTGCTCGACGTGCAGGCGGGTTATCATCCACACGCGCCATTGTCCTATGAGAAACCTGGCTCGTTCCTCGATGGGCTTGCGACAGGGACGACTGGCGGCCGCATCGCCTGGTTCGGCGACCTCGGCGGTCATCTGCCGGTCGAAGCCGGTATTCTCGATCTCTGCGAGACAGCGCTCGGCCGGTTGGCGGATGCAACCTTCCCCTGGCAGCCTCTGCAGCCGGATTTCGATTTCGAAGCGCTATGGCAGGCTTTTGTCACACTGCGCCAAGCCAGCAGCGGCTGTGCGCTCAAACCCCACTATGACGATCCCTCGAAGCGCGGCATGCTGAAGCCGGAAGCCGTCTGGGAGGTAGAGAACGCGATGCGGCTGACGGCTCCGCAGATCCGCGCGGCCTCGGTCATCCGCACATCCTGGCATCGCACGCTGCTGTCGATCTTCGACCGCTATGATCTGATCGCGCTACCGACCGCGCAGGTCTTCCCCTTCGATGTCGGCACGCCGTGGCCGCGCGAGGTCACCGGACGGGCGATGGACAGCTACCACCGCTGGATGCAGGTTTCCGCATTCGCCACCCTGGGCGGCTGCCCGGCGGTCAACGTGCCGGTCGGCTTCGACGACAAGGGCCGGCCGATGGGCATGCAGTTGATCGGCCGCCCGCGCGATGACCTCGCCGTGCTCAAGGCGGCGGCTGCCTATGAGGCGACGCTGCCCTGGCAGGCTGGCGCCTGAACCGGCGCATTGACGCAGCGCTTCGCGCACCGGCTTGCACCGGCTGCGCTGCCATGCATTGATTGTCGTCAGCCCGCGCCGCCCTGGCGGCATCCTTGAGGAAAAAACATGTCGCTGGAACTCTACGCTGCCTATGTCCTCGCTTGCATCGTCATCATCCTGGTGCCCGGCCCAACGGTCACGCTGATCATCGCCAACAGCATCCGCCATGGCTCCCGCGCCGGACTCGCAAATGTCGCCGGCACGCAGGCCGGGCTCGCCGTGATGATCGCCATCGTCGGCATCGGCCTCAACACGCTGATCTCAGGAATGGGTCATTGGTTCGAATGGGTGCGGCTGATCGGCGCCGCCTATCTGATCTGGATGGGCGTGCAGATGTTCCGTTCGCGGGGCACGCTGAACGCCGATGGAACGGCGAGGAAACCGCGCGGCGGCTTCTTCCTGCAGGGCCTGCTGGTGGCGCTCAGCAACCCCAAGACGCTGGTTTTCTTCGGCGCCTTCTTTCCGCAGTTTATCGCGCCCCAGGGCAACTACTCGCTGCAGATCGTCGTCATGGGCCTCACCGCCATGATCTTCGCCGCCATCTCGGATTCGACCTATGCACTGGCCGCCGGCCGTGCCGGGCGCCTGCTGTCGGCCAGCCGCATCAAGCTGATGTCCAGGATCAGCGGCAGCTTCCTGGTCGGCGGAGGCCTGTGGCTGGCGTTTTCACGGTCGAAGTAACCGCAGACCTACGGCTGATGAGGGCTGATTGAAAATCAGCCTTCTCGCAACCACATGAATCCGTGCCGGGGATTCATATCTATGTCTTGGACTTATGCTGATTTGAAAAGGAACGCGCCTAGCGTGATCCTGGTTGGCTCTCTGTTCGCGGTGATGGCTACCTCGGCTCTGAACAAATGGACCAATGACGCAAGCCCGATCCATTCGGTTGATGCAGTCGACGCAACGAACAAAAGCGCGCAGTGGGGCAAGGGTCGCAGCATCTACGTGCTATCCCTTGAGAGCGGTTCGTTAGTTCTCGTCGACGACGATCGCCCGCACTTGATCGGCTCACGTGTCGGCATCGAGCGCGTGACACGCGACAATGGCTTCGTTTTCTACCGGTTTGCGGATTGAACCATGGCCAAAGCGCGGTATGGCCCAGCCTTCATGACCCTTCGCGAAAATCTTCGGGGCATAGTCATCACCGGCCTAGTTGTGGGCGATGCGCTGTGGCAATCGGCGCCTTGATTGCGAGGCAAAGCAGCCCGATCGTCAACGTGGAGCGCGTAACAGGCACGGTGGTCAACGTCCTTAATGCACCTCCGAACCCTGAGGGTTATGTCGGTGGCAGACCCAGCTATCTCTACGGAATCCGCCTTGACGAAAATAATCTCCTGGTGTTCGCGTACGGCGACGCAACATCACCGCGAGCCGTCGGTTCCGAGGTTTCGGTCGAACGGCAGCATCGCCGGAATGACACCGAAACATATCGCCTGCTTCGCGAGTAATCGCCTGATGCACGCCGCCCAAAAGCGCAAGTGCTTTTGGGCGGATGATATGCATCTGGAACAGGGAGCTAAAGCCGCCCCAGCCTCTCCACCAGAAGCGCAAAGAAGCTATCATGGTCGATGTCGCGCATCACCATGGCGTTCTTCGGCCGCTTGGTAACGCCCCACCAGTCGATGACGGTCATGCCCATGGTCAGTTCCGAGGTGGTTTCAACGCTGACATTGCAGGTGCGGCCCTTGAACAGCTCCGGCTTCAACAGATAGGCGATGACGCAGGGGTCGTGCAGCGGCCCACCGTCGGTGCCGTATTTCTCCTCGTCGAAGCGCTCGAAGAATTCCAGCATGTCGGCGGTCGCAGTGCCGACCTTGGTGTCGAGTTCGCGGAAGGCCTGCGTGCGCTTGGCGGTGGTCAGCGCCTTGTGGGTGACGTCGAGCGGCATCATCACGATCGGAATGCCGGATTTGAGCACGACGTCGGCTGCTTGCGGATCGACATAGATGTTGAACTCGGCGGACGGCGTGACATTGCCGCCTTCAAAGAAGCCGCCGCCCATCAGCACGATTTCCTTGATGCGCGGTGCAATCCGCGGTTCGCGGATCAGCGCCAGCGCAATGTTGGTGAGCGGGCCGAGCGCGCAAAGCGTGATGGTGCCACTCTCTTCCTTCATCAGCGTCTCGACGATAAAATCGACGGCATACTGGTCCTGCAGTTTCATCGTCGGTTCGGGCAATTGCGGGCCGTTGAGACCGGTCTTGCCATGCACTTCCTCGGCGGTGACCAGTTCGCGCATCAACGGCCGGATGGCGCCGGCATAGACCTTGATGTCCGGCCGGCCGGCCAACTCGCAGATCTTGCGGGCATTCTTTTCGGTAAGCTTCAGCGGCACGTTGCCGGCAACGGCTGATATGCCAACGATCTCCAACTCGGAGCTGCCGAGCGCCAGCAATATGGCGACGGCATCATCCTGGCCGGGATCCGTGTCGATGATGATCTTGCGTAATTGAGGCATTTCAATTCCTTGTTTGGCGAAGCCATGGACTTGGGATGAATCCGGGATGACGCCGAAGCGGCTGCGAACTGCCAAGTCGAACCGCTCGACCGGGGAAGACAATCCCGACCTGCGCGCTTCTCCTTGCATCTGCTGGCCGTTTCAAGCGCCATGTCGATCATTCCTGTGAGTCCACGACCTGGTCTTTTTGGGCGGGTCTTTTGATGGCTTGAACTTGGTCGCGGGGCGGACCATATCAAGACCACCGGGAAAAATGCCATCTGGGTTTTTCCACTTTATGTCGCTCTACAGAGGACAGTGTAACATGAGCCGAATGACGCCCTTTTCCAGCCCGCTTCTCCTTGGTTTCGACGCCATGGAAAAGACCCTGGAACGCCTGGCGAAGTCCGGTGACAGCTACCCTCCCTACAACATCGAACGCCTCAGCGGCGCCGACGGCAAGACCGAAAGGTTGCGCATCACATTGGCGGTCGCCGGTTTCGCCGAAAGCGATCTCGATGTCACCACGGAGGAAAACCAGCTGGTCGTGCGCGGCCGTCAGACCGACGACACCGAGCGCGAGTTTCTTCATCGCGGCATCGCCGCGCGCCAGTTCCAGCGCTGTTTCGTGCTGGCCGACGGCATGCGGGTGATCGCGGCGGAACTGAAGAACGGCCTTTTGTCGATCGATCTCGATCGGCCTGAGTCGGAACGGCTGGTACGGAAAATAAACATATCGGTGAAAGACTGATCTTTACCGATGGCTCTCATGCGGGATGGCCTTGAGCGGCGTCCTCGCGCCAAGGAGGCTTTGAAATGACCAGAACTGATGAAAATGTCACCATGACCAGCGGCGAATTCGCCCATCTCGGCGAGGGCTCAGTCGCCTATCTGCGCAAGGTCTCGAGCGACGAGTTGCTCGGCCGTTTCCCGAACCTCGGTGAAATCGCGCCCGGCATGGAACTGTGGGCGCTGTTTGCCGCCAATGGCCAGCCGATCCTGCTTTCGGATGCGCGTGACCGCGCGCTGGCTGGCGCCATGGAAAACGACCTGACCACGGTCGCCATTCACTAAACCCGGCGCGCCGGGCTCAAATGGACAGGGCCGCCCATGGCGGCCCTTGACTGGCTGTTCCAATCAGAAAATGTCAGGCCGCGTGCGAGGCCTGCGTATCCGACAAAAGCGCGTGGATTGCCGCGGCGTCGCGCGTCCCTCTGATCTTGGCCACCGTGTCGGCGTCGCGCAGCACCCGCGCGATGCGCGACAAGGCCTTGAGATGGTCGGCGCCGGCCCCTTCCGGCGCCAATAGCAGAAACACCAGATCGACCGGCTGATCGTCCAGCGATTCGAAATCGACCGGCGTCTCCAGCCGGGCGAAAACCCCGGCGATGCGCTTCACGCCGGCGAGCTTGCCATGCGGAATGGCGATACCGTTGCCAACGCCCGTCGAGCCAAGCCGTTCACGCTGCAGGATGGTGTCGAACACTTCCCGCTCCGGAATGCCCGAAATCGCGGCTGCCCGTTCGGAAAGCAATTGCAACAGCTGCTTTTTGGAGTTCGCCTTCAACGCCGGCAGTATCGCCGGAACGTTGATAAGATCGCTCAGATCCATGCTTGAAAATCCCTTGTTCGCCTGCCGTCACCAGTCCTCACCCCTCGTGCGGCCGGCTCTTATCCTTGTGCGACCTTGGTCGTGGACGGGTCGATCCAGCCGATGTTTCCATCGGGCCGGCGATAGACGATGTTGAGATGGTCGTTTCCGGCGTTGCGGAAGACGAAGACCGGGCTGTCCTTGGTGTCGAGCTCGATGACTGCCGACGCCACCGACATGGTCTTCAGCGTCATGGTTGATTCGGCGACGATGGCCGGCGCGAAATTATCCGGAATATCCTCGTCGTCATCGGCCAGCGGCGCCATCACCGTGTAGGCAATGTCGGTCGGATCGCCATTGGCGGCGCCTGAATTGTGCGATTTCAGCCGGCGCTTGTAGCGCCTCAGCCGCGTTTCCAGGCGATCGGCGGCGGCCTCGAAGGCAACCGTCGGATCCTGGGCATCGCCGGTGGCCTGCAGCGAAGCGCCGGAATCCAGCCGGATCATGCAATCCGCCGAATAGCGCGAACCTGATTTGATGACTGTGACGTGTCCGGCAAAGCCGCGATCGAAATATTTGCCGATCGCTTCGCCGACACGATCGTTGATGCGTGTACGAAACGCATCGCCGATATCCATGTGTTTTCCCGATATGCGCAGATTCATCTGAAAACTGACCTTCCTTGCTCAGGCTTCAAACTCGCCCGAGTTTATACTCGTGGTCCGTGCGCACAAGCTTTGCGGCGTCACTCGCGCCGATTTTAAATCCGAACTTTCCGGTTGATCACAAGCCGCCCTTTTGATCGTCCCGAGGCCAACGTCGTGACGGACCATCCACACGCGGGCATCTAGCCCCACTCATGCGGGCGGGCTTCTAGCCACTTCGCCGCGGCTTGTCAATGAAGTGCTGGCCTGTGAAAAATCGAACCGTGTCAGCGCCCGGCGCTGGCCAGCGCTCGTTTCTCGCGCCGACGCTGCACCGAGGAGGGAATATTCATGCCCTCCCGGTACTTGGCGACAGTGCGCCGGGCGATATCGACGCCACTCTCGCGCAACATGTCGACGATCGCATCGTCGGAAAGCACGTCGACGGGTTTTTCCTCATCGATCAGCTGCTTGATGCGATCACGCACCGATTCCGAGGAATGCGCATCGCCGCCACCCGACGCGGCGATCGAAGCGGTGAAGAAGTACCGCAGCTCGAACACGCCGCGCGGCGTCAGCATGTATTTGTTCGCGGTGACCCGGCTGACGGTCGATTCGTGCATGCCGATGGCATCGGCCACCGTGCGCAGGTTGAGCGGCTTCAGCTGGCGCACGCCATGGACGAGGAAGGCGTCCTGCTGGCGAACGATTTCCGAGGCGACCTTGAGGATGGTCTTTGCCCGCTGGTCGAGGCTGCGGGTCAGCCAGTTGGCGTTTTGCAGGCATTCGGCGAGGAAGTCCTTTTCCGCCTGGTTCTTCGCCTGCGGCGAAACCTGGGCGAAATAGATATGGTCGACCAGCACGCGCGGCAGCGTTTCGGCATTGAGTTCGACCGTCCAGCTGCCGTCATTGGCGGCGCGCACCTCGACATCGGCGACGATCGCGTCACTGGCGCCGCCCGAAAACGCCATGCCGGGCCGGGGATCGAGCGCACGGATCTCGGCCAGCATGTCGAGCAGATCCTCCTCGTCGACGCCGCAGATCCGTTTCAGCGCATGGAAATCACGCCGTGCCAGCAGTTCAAGATTGGCGACCAGCGCCTTCATCGCCGGATCGAGCCGGTCCCGCACGGCAAGCTGCAGCGACAGGCATTCGGCAAGGTCGCGGGCAAACAGGCCGGCCGGCTCGAAAGTCTGGCACACCGCCAGCACCTTTCTCACCGCGGCGGCGTCCGTGCCGAGACGCGCGGCGATCTCGGCCAGGTCGGCGCGCAGATAGCCGGTCTCGTCGAGCCCGTCGGCCAGGTCGGCGGCGATCAGCCGTGCCGCCGGATCGGCGAAGGCGAGCGCCACCTGTTCGCCGACATGGTCGCGCAGCGTGATCGCCGCGGCCGCCATGTCGCCCGCATCAATGCCCTCGGATGAGGAACTCGCACCATTGCCGGAAGCCGATTTCCATTGCGCCGTCAGGTCGGGACCGAGCCGCTCGCTCGTCCCCGGATCGTCGGGAAACAGGTTTTCCAGTGACGTGTCGAGCTTGTCGGAGATCGCCTCGGCGCTCCACTGCGTCTCGTTTTCGAACCAGTCGCCATCGGCGGCAGCGGCGGCTTGTGGTTCCGCCTCGATCTTTTGAGACTGGTCGCTGGCGGCATCGTCCTGCGGCTCGGCGCGCTCCAGCAGCGGATTGCGCTCGATTTCGTCATCGATGAAATGCTCGAGCTCGGTATGGGTAAATTGCAGCAGCCGAATCGACTGCATCAGCTGCGGCGTCATCACCAGCGACTGCGATTGTCGTAGCTGTAGTTTCGCCGCCAACGCCATTGTCTGGTTTCAAACGCCTCGTCTACGCATCCGGGCTTCCGGACAGGAATTTTTGCAGCCGGTCATAGAAACTGGCCCAGCTTTTGCTTGTCAAGGCAATAGCTAGCAAAACTCACTTACCGGAGCGTTATCTGGCGGCAAAATCGGAGAAAAAGGGCGGTGAGGGGACCAAAAATCGTGTCAGGAAACAAATTTCACGCTCAGAGCGTAAATCCCTCGCCGAGATAGAGCCGGCGGACATCCGGGTTTGCCACCACTTCGTCGGCCCGGCCATGGGTCAGCACCTGGCCGGCGTGGATGATGTACGCGCGGTCGATCAGGCCAAGCGTTTCGCGCACATTATGATCGGTGATGAGGACGCCGATGCCCCGCGCCGTCAGGTGACGCACCAGTTGCTGGATATCGGCGACGGCGATCGGATCGATGCCGGCAAAAGGCTCGTCGAGCAGCATGTAGGCCGGGCGCGTTGCCAGCGCACGCGCGATTTCCAGGCGCCGCCGCTCGCCGCCGGAAAGCGACATGGATGGCGCCTTGCGCAGATGGCTGATGTGGAATTCCTCGAGCAATTCGTCGAGATTGCGTTCGCGCTCCTTGCGGCTCTTTTCGACCACTTCGAGCACGGCGCGGATGTTCTGCTCGACACTCAGGCCGCGAAAGATCGATGCCTCCTGCGGCAGATAGCCGATGCCGAGGCGCGCACGACGGTACATCGGCATCGAGGTGACGTCGAAGCCGTCGATCTCGATCGTGCCCTCGTCCACCGGAACCAGGCCGGTGACCATGTAGAAGCAGGTCGTCTTGCCGGCACCGTTGGGGCCGAGCAGCCCAACGGCCTCGCCAGCGCGCACGCCGATGGTGACGCCGCTGACGACCTTGCGGCCCTTGTAGCTCTTGGTCAGACCCTTGGCGATCAGGGTTCCCTTGAACTTTCCCGTATCGACGGTCGCCGTGGCCGGCGCCGAAAGCTTGCCAGCGGCCCGTCCCGGAAGACGCGCCGTCAGCGACGACAGGCTGGCCATCAGGGGTTCGCCGCTCCCGATTTCGGCGGCGGTGTGATCGACATCTGGACGCGTTGCCCAGCGCATGGATCAACCTGGGCCAGCCCGGTTTTCATCTGCACGACGAGCTTGCAGCCGACCAGGACATTGTCGTTTTGCGACAGGACGACCTTTTTGCCCGAAAGCACCAGAACCTGGCTCTTCATGTCGAAGCTGCCTTGATCGCCGGTGGCGATCTGCGCGTCCGACTTGATGTAAACCTTGTCGGAGATCTCCAGGTGGTCGATGTTGGCCGAGCCGGTCATCGCCGCGCCCGCGGCTTCCGTGCCCTTGGCCGCGGCATTGGGGTCCTTCACATAATAGACCGTCATCTTGCCGGCCTTCATCAGCGTCGGCCCCTGGACGACGCTGACATTGCCCGTGAAGATGGCGACATTTTCGGCTTGGCGGACTTCCAGCTTGTCGCTTTCGATCTGGATCGGCTTGTCGCCGGACAGTTTCAGACCTGATTGGCTGGTGGACTGCGCCAATGACGGCACCAGCCCGAGCAGCAGCAACGCCGAAGTTGCAGCCGCGAGCCGCGTCGAACTACTGAGCCGCATTGATTTCTCCGCTGTTTCCCTCTGCCGTCTTCAAGGCGGCGGAATCGATGTTGACGCGCACTTTGTTCTCGAAAACCAGGACCTTGCCATTGTCCTGGACCGACATCGAATCCGCCGTGATCCGTGACCCCTCACGGCTGACATCGACGGGATCTCCCGTCTTCATAGTGCCTTTGCCCATGTCGAGGAAGACCGATTTGAACTTGGCCTGCATGCCGTCCGTTGTGGTGATGGCGACGTCGCTGGTCAGGTTCATCGTATTGCCGTTGCGATCGTAGGTGCCGTGCGAGGCCTTGATCGCCGCGATATTGTCAGGTCCGACCGGGATCTTGGCGTCGATGCCTTCCAGTTCGATGATGCCTTGCGTGCTGACATCCTGGATAGCGCGCAGCGCCGTCATCGAATAGGGCTGCTTCTGCTTGGTGAACCCGTTTAGCTTGGGATTGGCCATCACCAGCTTGCCGTTGGAAAAAGCGGTGCCTTCCGCCTGGACCGCGACGGAAACCGGTGCGGCCAGATAGGAATAAACCGGGAAAGCGACGGCGATCAGTACCGCGGCCAGCGGCACGGCAAACTTGAGAACGCGCACGCGGCGCGAATGACGCTGGGCGCGGTCGAAAGCATCGCCACGCATCCGGACGTCCGCCGGGGGAGCCAACTCCGTCTCGGCGTTGGTCGATTCAATTGGTCGCGCTAACATTCAACGCTTTCTTCTAAACCCCTTGCCCACCCGCGAGCACCGCCTATAGGTGGGACGCCGCCGCCTTCAAGCAAGCACAAGCCCATGAAAACTGCAAAAATGTGACAGCCGCGTTTGTACAGATGAAAATGAGATCCGCACAACTGCCCGTTCTTCATAGCAGAAACAGACACGCGGCGTAAAATTTATCAGCTGCCGATCTTCGCCGCCAGACCTCGCGACGATTGCACAAATACGTGAAGAGACCTGTGCCTGGAGAGGGGCGGAGCCCGCCCTGACCTGCCCTATGGCGCATCCGGCATGGCCAACTCGACTGTCCGCGCGGATTGTCTTGTTGCGCCGGAAAAGAGAATTGCTTCCAGATGGGAAGATGATGGTCTAAAAGCGTCTCCTCCCGCCGACTGAAAGGCTGACCATGGCACTGAGAGCCGACGACCTGATCGACCGCCGCCGCTTGCGGCGCAAGCTGACATTCTGGCGGGTTGCCGCCATCGGCATCGTAGCACTTGGGGTGATTGCACTTTCAACCTGGTTTTATGGCGAGGATTTCACCGGCTCGGCGGTCGACCATATCGCCAAGGTCAGGATCGAGGGCACCATCACCGAGGACGAGGAGCTGATCAAGCGGCTGGAAACCATCCGCCAGTCGTCGAAGGTGAAAGGCGTGATCCTGTCGATCGATTCGCCTGGCGGCACCACGGTCGGCGGTGAATCGATCTATGAAGAGGTGCGCAAGCTGGCCGCTGACAAGCCGGTGGTCGCGGAAGTCGGCACGCTTGCCGCATCTGCGGGCTACATGATCGCCAGTGCCGCCGATCATATCGTCGCACGCAAGACCTCGATCGTCGGCTCGATCGGCGTGCTGATCCAGTATCCTGATGTCAGCGGCCTGATGGACAAGCTCGGCGTCAAGCTTGAGGAAGTGAAATCCTCGCCGCTGAAAGCTTCCCCATCTCCCTTCAAGCCGACCAATGACGACGAGCGCGCCATGGTCCGCAAACTCATCCTCGACAGCTACGACTGGTTCGTCGGCATCGTCGCCGAGCGCCGCAAGATGACCCGCGAGCAAGCGCTGGCGCTCGCCGATGGCTCGATCTTCACCGGCCGCCAGGGCGTCACCAACGGGCTGATCGACGCTGTCGGCGGCGAGACCGAAGCGGTCGACTGGCTGGCGACCAAGGGCGTCGATGCCAAACTGAAGGTCGTCGAGTGGAAGGATACGGAACGGCGCGGCGGCTTCCTGTTCTCGAAAGCGATGGCGCAAACCATCGGCAGCGCGCTCGGGCTGCCCGCCTACAGCGGCGATGTCATTCATGAACTCGGCGCCGACCGCTTGTTTCTTGACGGTCTCGTTTCCGTCTGGCACCCTTGAGATGCCGTTTGGGGCAAGTGAAAAAGCAAATAAAATCATCCTCATAATTTTGACCGTACTGCTTTCACGGGGACCCGTCTGATGATCAAGTCCGAACTTGTGCAGATTATTGCCACGCGCAATCCGCATCTTTTCCTGCGCGACGTCGAAAACATCGTCGGCGCGATCTTCGATGAGATCACCGACGCTCTCGCCGAAGGCAATCGCGTCGAGCTGCGCGGCTTCGGTGCTTTTTCGGTGAAAAACCGTCCCGCCCGCACCGGCCGCAATCCACGCACCGGCGAGTCCGTCGAGGTCGAGGAGAAATGGGTGCCGTTCTTCAAGACCGGCAAGGAGCTGCGCGAAAGGCTGAACGGCGGCAAGTAGGCGCGGCGTCAGCGCCAGCCAGCCTTTCCGACGGCAAACATCATGTTCAATCGCTTCATGCTCATCGTGGTCTTCGTGCCCCTGGCGATCATCCTGATCGCGCTCGCCGTCGCCAATCGCGAACTGGTCGCCTTCACGCTGGACCCGTTCAACCCCGGCAATCCAAAGCTGACGCTGACCTTGCCACTGTTCATCTTCCTGTTCCTGGCGCTCGCCATCGGCATGGTCGTTGGCAGCCTGGCAACCTGGGTCAAGCAGGGCCGCTACCGCAAACTGGCGCGCCAGCGTGGCGTCGAAGCCGAGAACCTGCGCCAGGCGGTCAGCCGCGCGCCGGCGGCGGCGCAAGGCCCGGCCCAAGGGTCGGCCCAAGGTTCGGCCCAAGGTTCGGCGTTGCCGAAACCGACCACTTGAACCGCCGGTCGACGGTTTTCTCTCCACGGAGTTTTCCATGCTGACCATTTCGGCCGCCGAGGTCGATCATGCGCTGACCTTTCCCGGCCTGGTCGAGACGCTGCGGGAGGCCTTTCGCGAGGGTGCCGTACAGCCGGTAAGGCATCACCATACCGTCGAACGGCCCGTCGGCGCCGCCTCGACGCTGCTTTTGATGCCGGCCTGGACCGACTTCAACGCCGCTGGCACGTCGGCCAGTGGTCACATCGGCGTCAAGATCGTTACCGTCTCGCCTGACAACAACGCTATCGGAAAGCCCGCGGTGATGGGCCTCTATCTGCTGCTCAATGGCGCCACCGGCGAACCCGAAGCCTTGATCGACGGCCAGAGATTGACGCAGTGGCGCACCGCCTGCGCCTCGGCGCTGGCTGCTTCCTATCTCGCCCGCGAGGACGCCTCGCGGCTGCTCGTGGTCGGCGCCGGCGCGCTGTCGCCCTTCCTCGCCAAGGCGCATAGCGCCGTGCGGCCGATCAAGACCATCCGCATCTGGAACCGTACCCCTGCCAATGCCGAGAAGGTCGCCGCCGATCTGCGCGCCGAAGGCTTCACGGCCAGCGCGGCAAGCGATCTCGATGCCGAACTTGGGCAGGCCGACATCGTCTCCTCGGCGACGATCACCACGACACCGCTGATCAAGGGCGCGTTGTTGCAGCCGGGAACCCATGTCGACCTGGTCGGCGGCTTTACCCCGACGATGCGCGAAAGCGACGATGACGCGATCGCGACCGCCCGCGTCTATGTCGACACCCGCGCCGGCGCCACCAAGGAGGCCGGCGACATCGTCCAGCCACTGGCCTCCGGCGTGCTGAAGCCGGACGCCATCGTCGCCGATCTGCACGAATTGGCGCGCGGCGAGAAGAAGGGTCGCGAGAGCGCCAGCGAGATCACGCTGTTCAAGTCGGTGGGCGCGGCACTCGAGGACCTTGCCGCCGGCATTGCCGTCTACAAGGCGCTCGTGGCTTAGTTCACCGCCGCAGCCATTTTGGCGCCCATCGCCTCGGCGATCAGCGAAAAGTCATGCGCACTGATTTCGAAAAGGCCGAAGCGCAGCTGGTAGCCCCAGTTGGACTTGCCGGCGGTGAAGTCCAGCCTGTCGAGCAACGGCTTGATCGATGCTTCCTCGGCCTTTGCCCAGGCGACATCGCGGCGGAACGGCGTGAAGCCGCCGCCCATATCGCCCTGATAGGGCTCGCCTTCCCGCACCGTGCCAATTGCCGTGAACGCTTGCAGGCCGTCTTTCTCGCCGAGAATTGTGGTTGGCGAATAATAGGCGATACCGTCACCAGGCTTGACGCGGCGCAGGGGTGCTGCCTTGCCGTGATTGACCTGCATGAAGCCGCCCTGGCGCCCGCGCCGGACATGTTCGGCCGACGCCACCGCGATCCAATGCGCACTCATTTCCGTCCCCCATCGGTCTGTTCCTCATCGGACAGCCAGTAGACGCGCAGGCGATGATTGTCGGGATCGAGCGCGACGAAGGTGCGGCCGAAATCCATGTCGGTCGGCGTCTGCAGGATCTTCAGCCCGCGCCCGGCCCAGTCGGCGTGGGCGGCATCGACCGCGTCCGGCGTATCCAGCGCAAAGACGATTTCGGCGCCGCCGCCTGCCGTCGCTGCGGCAGGCTCCACCGTATGGCGCGACCAGAGGCCGAGCTTGAAGCCCGCGTCGAGTACGAACAGCACGAAGGTCGGCGAACTTTCGACCGGCTCGCGACCGAGCAGCGCGCTATAGAAGGTGCCGCTCTGCTGCGGCTGGTCGACATAGAGGATGACGAAATTCGGGGCGATCATGTCTGCTCTCCAAGGTTCAGTGTTTCAACTTGGCGACCATAGAATGAGCTACTGTCAGATTCTGGCAGCAGTCGTCACGAACTGCGGGGTTTGTCGAGCGTTGCCCGCCATTCCCTCAGAAGTGCCTGGCGACGGCGCGGATAGCGCGTATCGGTGGCGTTGAGTCCGGATATTCGATCGGCGCGAAAATGCCGGAAATCCTGGCGCATCTCGCACCACGCCACCACGACCCGCACCTTGTCGAAGAACCCCAGCGCAAACGGCCAGACCACCCGTTCGGAGGCCGCGCCGCCGGCGTCGCGGTACAAAAAGCCGAGCTTGCGCTCGTTGCGGATCGCCTGCCCAGGCCGAGGTCGATGCCCTCAATGACTGCTGCGGGAGGCCCGACCAGCAGCGTGCTCGCGTCGAGATCCTCGCGCAGATCGTCCGGCAGCACGGCGGCGATCTTGGCCAGCGCGTTGGCGGCAGCGGCCGACAGACGCTGGTCCGGCTGCTTGGCGACCCAGCGCGAGCCGAGCACGATGGCTTCGATCTCCTCGTCGCTGAACATCAGCGGCGGCAGCATGAAGCCGGGCTTGAGCACATAGCCCAGTCCTGCCTCACCCTCGATCGGCGCGCCCTGGCCCTGCAGCGTGGCGATGTCGCGGTAGAGCGTGCGGATCGAAATCCCGAGCTCATCGGCCAGCGCCTGCCCGCTCACCGGCCGCCGATGCCGGCGCAGCGTCTGGATCAGGTCAAGCAGGCGTTCAGAGCGGGACATATCGAAGACTTGCCTGTTTCTTTGACATTGGTCCATCGTCGGCCGACACAAACCAGAGAGGCTTGCGCGGCGGACTTGGTTGCGAAGCAGGTTGGCCTATGCCAAAAGCGGCCACGCCGCTCGGAGTTGCTCCCGCTTGAAGTCTTTTCGCGACAAACGCCGCGACAACCGTCCGCATCAATCCGCGAAGGGTGCGGGGGACCAGTCACGTCCGCCTGCCGGCCGCGCTCCCGCCAGGCCGGAACCGCAGCCGCGCGAGCGGCTTGAGGCGAAGGCCGAAGACCGCTCCCAGCCGAAATCGACGCCGCGCATCCTCGCCCGGCGCGATGGCGTCCTGCCCACCGAGCATCTTCCGGTGATCCTCGAAGTGGCGCCGAATGCCGATTATGCGCTGCTCGACAGCGGCGCCGGGCAGAAGCTCGAGCAATACGGCCGCTACCGCATCGTGCGGCCCGAGGGCCAGGCGATCTGGCAGAAGGCCTTGCCGGCAAAGGACTGGGAGCGCGCCGACGCCGTTTTCACCGGCGATACCGACGAGGAAGGCATCGGCCGCTGGCGCTTCCCGAAGACGCCGCTCGGCGAAACCTGGCCGATGAAGCATGACGGCATCGACTATCTCGGCCGTTTCACCTCGTTTCGCCACGTCGGCGTCTTTCCCGAACAAGCCTCGCACTGGGACCACATGGCCGGGCTGATCGCGGCGGCCAAGCGGCCGGTCAAGGTGCTGAACCTGTTCGGTTATACCGGGCTTGCCTCGCTGGTTGCGGCCCGCGCCGGCGCCGAGGTCACCCATGTCGATGCCTCGAAGAAGGCGATCGGCTGGGCCCGCGAGAACCAGGAAATGGCCGGACTCGGCAGCAAGCCGATCCGCTGGATCGTCGACGACGCGGTGAAATTCGCCGAACGTGAGGAACGTCGAGGCAGCCGTTACGACATAATCCTGTTCGACCCGCCGGCCTATGGTCGCGGCCCCAAGGGCGAGGTCTGGCAGTTGTTCGAGGACCTGCCTGATTTGACCGACCTTTGCCGCGCGATCCTGACACCCAAACCACTCGCCGTGGTGCTGACCGCCTATTCTATCCGCGCCTCCTTCTTCGCCATCCATGCCTTGATGCGCGACACCTTTGCCGGCATGGGCGGCACGGTCGAATCCGGAGAGCTCATCATCCGTGAAAAGTCCGCCGGCCGAGCGCTTTCGACCTCATTGTTTTCGCGTTGGGTGGCCTGATATGAACGAGCGGCATGCAGGCGCACCCGGGCTGGTGAAGGAAGTCACCAGCCTCGCCAACCCGCTGGTCAAGGACATCAAGGCGCTCGCCCAGAAGAAATTCCGCGACCAGCAGAATGCCTTCATGGCCGAGGGGTTGAAGTTGGTCATCGACGCGCTCGATCTCGGCTGGCAGATCAGGACACTGGTTTTCGCCAAGGCCGGGCGCGGCAACGCCGCGGTGGAGAAGGTCGCTGCGCGCACCGTTGCCGCCGGTGGCACGGTGCTCGAAGTGTCCGAAAAGGTGCTCGTCGCCATCACCCGCCGCGACAATCCGCAAATGGTGGTTGGCGTCTTCTCGCAAAGATTCCTGGCCTTGAAGGATATCCGCGCCGACAATGGCGATGTCTGGGTGGCGCTCGACCGGGTGCGCGATCCCGGCAATCTCGGCACCGTCATCCGCACCATCGATGCTGTCGGCGCCAAGGGCGTCATCCTGGTCGGTGACACCACAGATCCCTTTTCCGTGGAAACGGTGCGCGCCACCATGGGTTCGATCTTTGCCGTGCCGGTGGCCAAGGCGACGACCGAGGCCTTCCTTGCCTGGCGAGGCGGATTTTCAGGCCTTGTCGCCGGCACCCACCTGAAAGGCGCCGTCGACTACCGCTCGGTCGACTTTTCGCGCGGCCCGGTATTGCTGATGATGGGCAACGAGCAGCAGGGGCTGCCCGAAAGCCTGGCGGCGAGTTGCGACAGGCTGCTTAGAATTCCGCAGGCTGGCCGCGCCGATTCGCTCAATCTTGCCGTTGCCACCGGCATAATGCTGTTCGAGATCCGGCGCGGCGCGCTGAAGCTCGAACCAATCGTGGACCAGCAATGAAGGTTGCCCGCCCGTGAGATCATGGTCCCCCTACGCGCTGCTCGTCGTCGCGGCCATAGCGTTCGACCAGTGGATAAAACATCTGGTCGAGACCGGCCTGCCGTTTCAGGAAAAACTCGATCTCGTGCCGTTCCTGGCGCTGTTTCGCACCTACAACACCGGCATCGCCTTCTCGATGTTCTCGACCTTCGGCGACACCGGGCTGATTGTCATCTCGCTGGCGGTCGTTGCCTTCGTGCTGTTCCTGGCGACGCGGATCGCGCCGTCCCAGATCCTTGCCCGCACCGGCTTTGCTCTGATCGTCGGCGGCGCCCTCGGCAATCTCATCGACCGCGCCATATACGGCCATGTCATCGATTATATCCTGTTCCATACGCCGGTCTGGTCCTTCGCCGTCTTCAACCTGGCCGATGCCTTCATCTCGGTGGGCGCGGCCCTGGTCGTCTTCGACGAACTGTTCGGCTGGCGGCGCGAGCCCAGACCTTCGAATGCCAAGTCTTCCAAAGATTGACCCCGTGCGGCCGTCGCCGCACAGTCCATGTCGCCAAACAAGATCGCGGAGAAAGAGATGCCCGAAACCTTCAAAGCCATCCTCGTTTCGCGTGACGCCGAGAAGAAGCAGTCGGTAGCCGTGACCGATCTCACCGAGGCCGACCTGATGGAAGGCGATGTCACCATCGCGGTCGAGGCGACGACGGTGAACTACAAGGACGGCCTTGCAATCACCGGCAAGGCGCCGGTGATCCGCCGCTGGCCGCTGGTGCCGGGCATCGATTTCGCCGGCACCGTCATCTCGTCTTCCCATCCTGACTGGCGCGCCGGCGACAAGGTCATCCTGAACGGCTGGGGCGTCGGCGAAACCCACTTCGGCGCCTATGCCGGCCGCGCCCGCGTCAAGGGCGACTGGCTGGTTCCGCTGCCGCAAGGGATGAGCCCGCATGACGCGATGGCGGTAGGAACCGCCGGCTATACCGCCATGCTCTGCGTCATGGCGCTGGAACGGCACGGCATCCTGCCCGATCGCGGCCCGGTGGTGGTGACGGGGGCGGCCGGCGGCGTCGGCTCGGTCGCGGTCTCGATCCTGTCCAGCCTCGGCTACCATGTCGTTGCGTCCACCGGCCGCAACGCCGAAAGTCCCTATTTGATCAACCTTGGCGCCGCCGAAGTGATATCGCGTGACGAGCTTGCCCAACCGGCCAAGCCGCTGGCCAAGGAGCGTTGGGCCGGCGGTGTCGACGCGGTCGGCAGCCACACGCTGGCCAACGTGCTGTCGATGACCTCGTATGGCGGTGCGGTCGCCGCCTGCGGCCTGGCCGGCGGCATGGACCTGCCGACGAGCGTCGCCCCCTTCATCCTGCGCGGCGTCTCGCTGCTCGGCATCGATTCGGTGATGGCGCCGAAGGCGGTCCGTCTCGAAGCATGGCGGCGCATCGGCACCGACCTCGATCTGCAGAAGCTCGCCAGCCTGTCGACGACCATCGGTTTCGACGGCATCATCGACGCCGCGCATGACATCGTCGACGGCAAGATCCGCGGTCGTGTCGTCGTGGATATGTGAACCGCTCGACTACCCTGAGATGGCGGACGGAATTGCCAACTCGGATGGCAAATCCGCAACCGTCGCGGCGAAAAGCGCTCATCCGCTAAAATTCGAACGATCCGCCGCAATTTTCCATAATCTCTATCTGGCAAGGGTTTCGCATGATCGCGGAATCCGGCAGCCAACAGGTGGACACGGGCGAAGACGTCGATGCGGCGCCGACGTCGACGCGGCGCTTTGTTGCCGCGCCGCCGCTGGTGCCCGAGCCGGAACCCGCCAGGCGCGAGGGCCTTGCGTTGCTGGCCTTCGCCGCCATCGTCGTGCTGGCAGGCCTGGCGCATCTGACCGGAGCACCGATCTTTATCAGCGTCGCATTGCTGGCAGTCGGCCTTGCCGGCCTTGCCCTGCATCTGCGCGCCAGGCGGAGCGAACACCGCACCGCGGTCCTGCTCGACGAGACCACCGCCCGCAGCCGCGCCGAGATCGAGACGCTGGCCGACCGCATGTGGGAGATGCAGGAGAGCGAGGAGCGGTTTCGCGGGCTGATCGACGCACTTGGCGACCTCGTCATTCATCGCGACCGCGATGGCTACATCGTCTATGCCAACAAGATCTTCGCCGACCTCGTCGAAAGCGATCAACGCGACCTCGCCGGCAAGACCCTGGCGGAACTCGGCATCGATGTCGGCATCGTTCCCGATGCTGCCTTTTCCGATCATGAATGCCTGAGTTCCACCGATGTCTCCATCCGCACGCCGAGCGGTCCGCGCTGGTTTTCGTGGATCGAACTGTCGGTGCGCGACAAGGACAGCGGCGCCGTTTCGCATCGCGCCATCGCGCGCGACATCACCGCCCGCAAACGCGCCGAATCCTCGCTGATCACCGCTCGCGAGCGGGCCGAATACGCCAGCCAGGCCAAATCGCGCTTCCTCGCCACGGTCAGCCATGAAATTCGCACGCCGATGAACGGCATCATGGGCATGGCCAGGTTGCTGGCCGACACCAGCCTGTCGCCGGAACAGCAGACCTATGTCGGCGCCGTCTCGACGTCGGCCAGCGCATTGCTTGCCCTGATCGAGGATCTGCTCGATTACTCCAAGATCGAGGCGGGGCGCTTCGACCCGGAGCCGCAGCCGATGTCGGTGCGCGAAATCGCCGACAACATCGTCGAATTGCTCGCTGCCCGCGCCTTCGCCAAGGATATCGGGCTGGGCTGCCATGTCGAACCCGACGTGCCCCAATTGATCACCGCCGATCCGGGCAAGGTCAGGCAGGTGCTGCTCAACCTCATCGGCAATGCCATCAAGTTCACCGACAGCGGCGGTGTATTGGTGAGCATCGCACGCGCGCGCACCGAAACCACCGACCGCATCTGCTTCACGATCGCCGACACCGGTCCGGGTCTGCATGAAGACGACCTGGAACGCATTTTCGAGGAGTTCGAGCAGGCCGACGGCACGTCGACGCGCACGCATGGCGGGGCCGGCCTCGGCCTTGCCATCTCCAAACGCCTGGTGGCCGCCATGAGCGGCACGATTTCAGTATCGAGCCGGTTCGGTCAGGGATCCGAGTTCGTCTTCGAAATCCCGGCAATATCGGCCACGGAAGCGCCGCAGAGCCGACAGAACGCGCTTTCGGGCAAGCGCGCGGTGATCCTGTCGAAAAACGCCGTCGAGGCCGATGCCATCGCCCGCACCATCCGCGCCAATGGCGGCGCGGTCGATGTCGCCACCACCGTCGCGCAGGCCGCGCCCTTTGCCAACGGCTGCGATGTGCTCCTGGTCGACGCGGCGATGGAAGAGAGCGACGGAAGGCTGCTCAAGCGCCTGCGCCAGAGCGGTTTCGCCGACTGCGAGGCCATCACCCTGATCGCGCCGACCGACCGCGGCATGCTTGGCGAGTTCCGCGCCAGCGGCTACGCAACCTTCCTTGCCAGGCCGGTGCGTGGCGGAACGCTTCTGCGTGTGCTGTTGAGCAGCAATGCTTCCGCCCTCGCCCAGCCCCAGCCGGAAAACCGTCACGCACCCGCGCTTCGTGCCGTAGGCAGCCGCCAACGGGGCCTGTCGGTGCTGATCGCCGAGGACAACGACATCAACGCCATGCTTGCCCGCGCCACGCTGCTGAAGGCCGGACATCGCGTCAAGGTGGTTGGCAACGGCAAGGCCGCCGTCGAGGCTGTCACCGGCGCCGGGCACAGCCATCGCTTCGACGTGGTCCTGATGGACCTTCACATGCCGGTCATGGACGGGCTGGACGCGATTGCTGCCATCCGCCGCTACGAGGAGGAAACCGCCGTGCCGCCGGTGCCGATCATGGTGCTGTCGGCGGATAGCCAGGAAAAGACCCGCCATGCGGTGCTTGCCCATGGCGCCAGCGGCTTCGTTACCAAGCCACTCGACCCCGACGCGCTGGTCAATGCCGTCGAGGGACAGGTCGCGGCCTAGGGCATGATCCCGAACCGAAGGTCAGGAACTTCGACCGCCCATCCAACCCGCCCGCTGGCGTAACGTAGCCGGTTGACCGTATTCGCCAGCCGACGAAGTATTGCCCACGAGGTCGTATCACGGTACTGTCACAATCCTGTTGCACCTACACCGTATCCCCGTGCCAAGAGGGATGGCTCGAAGGAGAATCCTCGTGCATACAGTTATGCCGGAATGTGACACTCGGCCGAACGCCAGCAGCGCCTTGCTTGCCGGGCGTAACGTCGATTCCGTCATAAAGGGCGCAGCACTCGGCCGTATCGGTAATCTCGAAGTGCGGCTCGCCCGCAACGAGGCCGAGATCGCGGCCGCGCAGGAAGTCCGCTACCGGGTATTCTACGATGAACTCGGCGCCAGGAAGGATTTGTTCCAGGCGCCGGATCGCCGTGACGCCGACCGGTTCGATCCGCTCTGCGACCATCTGCTCGTCTTCGATACTTCGCTTTCCGGCCCCGAACATCGCCGTATCGTCGGCACCTATCGCCTGCTGCGGCAAGAAATCGCGGCCGCCGCTGGAGGATTTTATTCCGAAGGTGAATTCGAGCTGACCAAGCTCATCGCCCGTCACCCCGGCCAGCGTTTTCTCGAGCTCGGCCGCTCCTGCGTGTTGCCTGAATATCGGTCGAAGCGCACCATTGAGGCGCTGTGGCAAGGTATCTGGGCCTATATCAACCATTACGAAATCGGTGTGATGACCGGCTGCGCGTCCTTCCACGGCACCGTGCCGGCGGCGCATGCCGAGGCGCTTACCTATCTCGCCCATCACTGCCGGACGAATTCGGCCTGGGACGTGCGCGCGGTGTCCGGGCGCTACTGTTCGATGGATCTGATGCCGATAGAGGCGGTCAACGCCAAGGCGGCGATTGCGGCGATGCCGCCGCTGGTCAAGGGTTATCTGCGAGTCGGCGCCCGCATCGGCGATGGCTGCGTTATCGACCGCGAATTCTCGACGGTCGACGTGTTCGTCGTGATGCCCGTAAAGGAAATCGGCGCCCGCTACGTCAACTATTATGGCGGGGAAGCCCAGCGCTTCGCTGCGTGAATAGCCGAATAGCGAATAGGACGTCGTGGCCGGAGTTGCGCGGCAACAACCACTATTCGCTACTCCCTATTCGCTATTCCCTCTTTCACGGAATATCTTCCGGTCGCCGGCCGGGCCGGCTCTTGTAAGGGGGAAATGCCCAACCGAAGCGGAGCGCCCCACCGCGCACGGCGAACGCCGCGGCGAAGCCGGCCAATCCTGAGACAATCTGCGGCAAGCCAGCAACATCGCCTGCTGTAAAGATGGCAGCGCCGACGAGCGCGGCCGTGACATAGATTTCGGGCCTCAGCAGCACGGAAGGCTCCCCCGCCAGAAGATCACGCAGGATACCGCCGAATGTAGCGGTCAGCATGCCGGTGATCACCGACACCGCCGGCGAGCCGGTGATGGCAAGTCCCTTGGCCGCGCCCATCACGGAAAACGCGGCAAGGCCGATGGCGTCGAGCCAAAGCAGCAGCTTGTAACGGGATTCGACACGGTGCGCGGTGAAGAACACCACCACCGCCACCACCGCGCAGATCAGCACATAGTCCCGGTTTCCCACCCAGAACACCGGTACGTTGAGGATCAGGTCGCGAAACGTGCCACCACCGATGCCGGTGACGCTGGCCAGGAACAGGAAACCGATAATGTCGAGCTGCTTGCGTGAAGCAGCAAGCGCCCCGGTCGCGGCAAAGACGGCGACGCCGGCATAGTCGAGAAGCGCGATGGGGTTCATGAGTGAGCGAATAGCAAGAAGGGAGTAGCGAATAGGGAATAGCACGAAGCCACTTGGCCGCTATCAACTATTTCCTACTCGCTACTCCCTATTCGCTACTCACTCTCATCAGGCGTCTTTCTCAGCCTGCTCATTGACAGGCCCAGGCTCGACTGCCGCTTCGGCCGCAACCTTCGGGCCGCCCTTGGCGACGCCGACCATGGCCGGGCGCAGCACCCGCTCGCCGATCGAATAGCCCGGCTGCACGACCTGGACCACGGTGTTTGCCGGGACATCCGGATTGGGCACTTCAAACATAGCCTGGTGGAAATTGGGATCGAACTTCTCGCCTTCAGGCGTGAGTTTCTTGACCCCATGCCGTTCCAGCGCCGACAGCATGGCGCGCTCGGTGAGGTCGACGCCTTCGATCAGCGCCTTGAAGCCGGCGTCCCCGGATGCCTTGGCTTCAGCCGGGATGGCGTCGAGCGCGCGGCGCAGATTGTCCGACACCGACAGCATGTCGCGCGCGAAATTCGCCACCGCGTAAGTGCGCGCGTCGTGCACGTCGCGCGCGGTGCGGCGGCGGAGGTTTTCCATCTCGGCCGCGACACGCAGCGCGCGGTCCTTCAGGTCCTCATTTTCCTTCAGCAGCCGCACAAGGGCTTCATAGTCGCCATCGATGCTGCCTTCCGTGCGCTCGGCATTGGCCTCGGTCGCCTCGACTTCATCGGGCGCGCGCTCGTCTTTTGCCTGGTCGCTCATCGCCGTTTCCCGTCAATCTCGAATGATATGGATTTTGAGCCCGATATCGAGGTTTGGCAGCCAAAAATCAAGGGGTAAGCGACAGTCGAGGCTCATTGCCAGGGCAGGACACCGAACGGCACGGTCTTTCGATATTAATTCAAGCTTTACCTTAAATGACGGCGTTACTTGCCACGAAGGCGTAACGCGGGAACCATTTCCCTGCTGGAGGAGTTTCGAAGCTGACACAGGATTTTTGAGATGATGACCCGCAACAAAGGCGAAAAGGGAGAACGGCTGGCCACCGAGGTCAGGCGCCAGTTCGGTGCCGAGGCGATGACGCGCTTTCTGCGTACCTTGCCGGCCTTCCGCACCGAGGCCGACATTCCCGACCGCCTCAGGGAGCTGCTCGACCGCCTCGACGGGGCGGAAGACAGCGACATCGGCTGGCGCCGGCAGTAAACGCAACGATCAATCTGGCAACAACCCTCCATCGGCAATAGCCTGAGAGAGCCGAACCATCTAGTGAGGGACGCGTTATGATTCGCATGGAGGACGTAGTGCGCAAGGTTTCGATCACCTCATTGCTGTCGGCGCTTGTCGGTCTTGGCGCCGTTGCATTGGTGGCCTTTCCGTCACAGGCAGAGAGTCTGCAGCTGGAATTGGGCAAACATGGCCCGCGGCTGAAGCTCCTGCCAGATTGCGATCCCAACTACGACGATTGCGACGTCACCCGCCGCGACGACTGGCGCGACCGTCGTCACTCACGAGGCTGCACGGAAGACCGGGCTCTCGACAAGGCGGAACGGATGGGCATCCGCCGGGCAAGAATAGAGTCCGTCGGCCGCCGCGAGATCACCGTCCGCGGCAGACAGGACGGCTACCGCGTGCGCGTGACTTTTGGAACCGAGCGCGGCTGCCCCATCCTCGATCGCGAGTCGTGATCGCCCCGAAGCCGAAAAAACCGGCGCTCCAGTGTGAATCGTCAACTGGTCAAGTTGGGACTGACCGGGTCGACCGCCGAGCCACGCGACAATTACGCACAGTAATTTTGCGTGATCCCTGTCTTGCGGCGGCGGGACACCCCGCCTATGCTTCCTGATGAACATGATTTCCCCTGAGGCGGCCGCCAACAGCAAGCGCGCCTGGCTTAAGATTCTGGCGCGCTACAAGAAGCCTGACAGGCGCCGCAGCGCGCTCGAACTCGCCATCACCCTTATTCCCTTCGTCACGCTCTGGGCGCTCTCTTCAGCCGCCTATTCCTACGGTCATTGGTGGGGTCTGGTCCTCGTTCTTCCAGCGGCCGGGTTCCTGGTGCGTATCTTCATGATCCAGCACGACTGCGGCCATGGTTCCTTCTTCGCCAATCGTTATGCCGACGACTGGATCGGCCGCGCGCTCGGCATCCTGACGCTGACGCCCTACGACTGCTGGCGGCGTGCCCACGCGACCCATCATGCCAGCGCCGGCAATCTTGACGAGCGCGGCATGGGCGACATCAGGACGCTGACCGTTGCCGAATACCGGCAATTGTCATGGCGAGGCCGCCTTGCCTATCGCCTCTATCGCCACCCGCTGGTGATGTTCGGACTGGGACCGATCTGGCTGTTCATTTTCGAGCAAAGGCTGCCCG
Organism: Mesorhizobium sp. CNPSo 4670; assembly: GCF_057784235.1. Classification (NCBI taxonomy): domain Bacteria; kingdom Pseudomonadati; phylum Pseudomonadota; class Alphaproteobacteria; order Hyphomicrobiales; family Phyllobacteriaceae; genus Mesorhizobium; species Mesorhizobium sp. CNPSo 4670. The sequence goes on from NZ_JBWJFQ010000010.1 coordinate 143,693, forward strand.
TGGGCATGATGCGCGGCGGCCTGACCCCTTGGGTGTCGTCAATGACCACCAATCTTGGCATCGCGGTTGCGGCGGCTATCCTCATCTGGTTCGTCGGTCCCGGCGCGTTCCTGGTTGTCCATCTGCCGATCGTCATCCTTGCCGGTTCGGCCGGCATCTGGCTTTTCTACGTCCAGCACCAGTTCGAGGAGACGGAATGGGCAAAGGATGCGGACTGGGAATTCCAGCACGCCGCCCTGCACGGATCGTCCTACTACGACCTGCCTCCGGTGCTGAACTGGTTCACCGGCAATATCGGCGTGCACCACGTCCACCACCTCTCCGCCAAGGTGCCGGGCTACCGGCTGCAGGAAGTGCTGCGGGATTATCCGGAGTTGCGCGGCATCGGTCGCGTCACGCTGCTTGACAGCCTGCGCTGCGTCAAACTGGCGTTGTGGGACGAAAATCGCCGCAAGCTGGTGTCGTTCCGCGAGGCGCTGGCGGCGGCGTAAAGAAACCGCCGCACCTTACGGCGCGGCGGCATCTGGCGAAGTCCTCAATTTGTTTTGACGCAATTCCGGACGGAATCCGTTTCCCGCTTTTCCTGAAATTGCTCGCGATCAGGCCGCCTGGCGTTCTTCGCGCATCAGGATCTCGCCATGGCGGATCTCGGTGCCCAGCACCTTCAGGCACTCGCGGATGAAATTGGACAGGCCCGGCCAGCCCTTGGCTGAAACGAGATTGCCGTCGACATGGGCGCCGGTCGGCGCGACATCGATGTAGATGCCGCCGGCCAGCGTCACCTCCGGCTCGCAATAGTGAAGCGCTGCGACTTCCCGGCCCCGCACCACGCCGTCGACGGCGATCAGGATCTGCACGCCGTGGCAGATGGTGAAGATCGGCTTGCCGGCCTCATGGAAATGCCGCACCAGCGCCTGCACCCGCTTGTCGATGCGGATGTATTCCGGTCCACGCCCGCCCGCCGCATAGACGGCATCATAGTCGTCCGGCTTCACCTCGGCGAAGGTCTTGTTGAGGATGTAGTCGTGGCCAAGCTTTTCCGTATAGGTCTGGTGGCCTTCGAAATCGTGCAACGACGTCTTCAGGATATCGCCGGCCTTCTTGTCGGGGCAGACGACATGCACCGTATGGCCAACGGCATGCATGGCTTGTTCAAAGACGAAAATCTCGTATTCCTCGCTGAACTCGCCAACGAGCATCAGTATCTTCTTGCCAGCCATTCTCGGTTCCTCCCTTGTGGCCACATTTATTTCGGATGGTGAAATAATGGAGCTATCCTAAGGGCAGCGCGGCGAAAGGGAAAGCACAAATCCCCCATTGGTAAGACCAGTTCCCGTTGACCGGGAGTGGCATCGCTATAAATCGCTTCAAAACGGGGGAAGATAGAGCCACTGGTTGGACCAGAACTCCTTTCAGGCCACCGCCTTGATCATGTCTGCCGCCTTCTCGGCGATCATGATGGTCGGCGCATTGGTGTTGCCCCCGATCAGCGTCGGCATCACCGAGGCGTCGACCACCCGCAAGGCCCGTATGCCGCGCACGCGGAGCTGCGGATCGACCACCGCCATGTCATCGATGCCCATCTTGCAGGTGCCCGCCGGGTGATAGATCGTATCGGCGCGGGCTCGGATATGGGTCATCAGTTCCGCATCGCTAGATACGCCGGCGGTGTAGATTTCCCTGGCGCGGTATTTGGCCAGCGCCGGCGCCTCCAGTATGCCGCGCATCATTCTGACACCCCTGAGCAACAGCTCGGCGTCGCGTTTGTCGGACAGAAAACGCGGATCGATGCGCGGTGGCGCCAGCGGGTCCCGCGCCGACAGCCCGACCTCGCCGCGCGAATGCGGCCGCAGCACGCAGACGTGGCAGGAAAAACCATAACCCATATGCAGCTTGCGACCATGATCATCGACGATGGCGATGCAGAAATGCAGTTGCAGATCGGGACGGTGGATGGCCGGGTCGGATTTGAGGAAGGCCCCGCCCTCCGCGTAGGGGGTGGCGATCATACCGCCGCCATCCCTGCGCCAGCGCCGCAGATGCCGCAGCAGGCCAGGGAGACCGCGCAGGCCGATTCCCATCATGTCGGTATTCTTCGATGTCCAGCCCATGATGAAATCAAGATGGTCCTGCAGGTTCTTGCCGACGCCGGGCAGTTCATGGACGATCGGAATTCCGTGCGCTGCAAGCTCGACAGCCGGGCCGATCCCGGACAGCATCAAGAGCTGTGGCGAGCCGAAGGCACCAGCGCAGACGATGACCTCGCGCCTGGCTTTCGCAACGGCTTCATTCTTGCCGGCGCGATAACGCACGCCGGCGGCCCGCTTGCCTTCAAGGACGATACCCGTGGCGTGCGCTCCGGTGACAACAGTGAGGTTTGGCCGGCTCATCGCCGGGTGTAGATAGGCGGCGGCTGCCGAACAGCGCTCGCCATTGCGGCGTTCGCCCCAGAATTGCGTGACCTGATAAAGTCCGGCCCCTTCCTGTTCGACGCCGTTGAAATCATCGTTGCGCCGGATCTGGTTTTCGCCACAGGCCTCGACAAAGGCATTGGAGAGCGCACGCGGCTCCTGCTGCTCGGCGACCCGCAATGGTCCTTCGCCACCGTGCAAGGCATCCGCACCACGCTGATTGCCTTCGGCACGCCGGAAATAGGGCAGCACCTCGTCCCATGACCAGCCGTCGCAGCCGAGATCGGCCCATTCGTCATAGTCGCCGCGGTGCCCGCGTGTGTAGAGCATGGCATTGATAGCGCTCGAGCCACCCAGCGCCTTGCCGCGCGGCTGGTACCCCTTACGGCCGCCAAGCTCTGGCTGCGGCACGGTCTCGAAGGCCCAGTTGTTGATCTTCGGCCGGCCCGGCAACAGCGCGATGACACCTGCCGGCGCGCGAACGACCAGGTTTCTGCCCTCGCCGCCGGCTTCGATCAGGCAAACCCTTTTCGATGGATCTTCCGAGAGCCGCGCGGCAAGCGTGCAGCCGGCGGACCCGCCACCGGCAATGACGTAGTCGAAATCCATGATCTCCTCCCGGACACCCGGCGGATGTTTCCGTCCGGATGACCAAGAGAAGGCCCGATCACAGCCGATGTAAAGACGCGTCGAATTACCGCTGCGTCAGCTGACGCGAACGCGCCGCCAGGAATATTTTGGTCCCTTGCGCTCCGGCACGGCGGCTGGCTGGTAATAGAGCCCCAACCCACCGGTGCGGCCCTCTTCCAGCCGCTTCAACAGCACCGGGTTAGATATCTCGAATTCGTCGAAGCCGAGCCGCAGCATATGCGGCAGCTGGTCGACCAGCACCTGGCCGGTGGCGCGCACTGCACCCTCGAAATGATAGCGGCTGCGCAACAATTCGCCCTTGGAGAAGGAACGGCCGTCGCTGAAGGCCGGGAAGGCCAGTGCCACCAGTGACAGCTGGTCGAGCAGATGAGCGATCTTCTCGAGCTGGTCGCCGGGCTGCAGCGCGACGCCGAGCCGCTCCGTAGCGGACCGGCGTACCTCCGGATCGAGATCGAGAAACGCCTGCAGCGGCAGGATGAAGCGGCCATTGCCGGACAGCGCGTCCGCGCTTTCGGCATGAGCCCACTCGTCCTCGCGAAAACCCGTTGGGGTCCAGAGGCGGGTCTCCGGTGTCATCGGCTCAGTCATCAAAAATTCCTAAGTCCAAAAGAATTCCAGGGTGCGTGAAATTCAGGTCAGGCCGAGACAAAAATGGGTGGGTTCCGAGAACCGGAGCGGAGCGTACTTAAGTACGTGAGCACCGGAAGCGCAGGAAACCGCCATTTGCAGGCCGGCATCACCTGAATACTACATACCCTAGAGCGATGCGTCGGTCAGCGACTTTTCCAGTCCCGACAGGTGAATGCCGCACTCGGTCTTGGCATGACCGGCCCAGCGGCCGCTGCGCGCATCCTCGCCGGGCTGCACCGGCTGCGTGCACGGGAAGCACCCAATCGACAGATAGCCATAGGCGACCAGCGGATTTTCGCGCAGCGCATGCGCGCGCATGTAATCCGCCTGGTCCGATGTCGTCCAGTGCGCCAGCGGATTGATTCGGATGCGCGGGCCGACCGCCTCGAACACCGGAAGCGCTGCCCGGGTCGAGGCCTGGAAGCGCTTGCGGCCGGTGAACCAGGCGCGGAAAGGGGCAACGCCACGCGCCAGTGGCTCGACCTTGCGCACGTCGCAGCAGGCGTCGGTATTGCTCTGGTGCAGATTGCCCGTCGGGTCGATCCGTTCGAGCGCTGCTTCTTCGGGCTTGATCACCCGTATGTTGGTCAGCCCGAAATCGGCGGCAAGCGCGTCGCGATAGCTGAGCGTCTCCTCGAAATGCTTGCCGGTGTCGAGGAAGATGACCGGCAGCGTCCGGTCGATCTTGGAGATCATGTGCAGCAGCACGGCCGAATCCGCGCCGAACGACGACACCGCGGCGATCTCGTCGTGGAACAGTTCGCGGGCCGAGCGTTCGATGATCTCGAGCGGGGTCAGATGACCATAAAGCGCATCGAGCCCCGCCGCTTTCGCGGCGATGCCGTCATCGACGTCGACGATACGGTCAAGCGGCCTTGGCTTCGCCAGCATAGAGCGCCTCCTTGAACGGCGCGGGACCGACTCGGCGGTAGGCGTCGATGAATTTTTCTTGTGGGTTGAGCCGAAGGCCGAGATAGGTCTCGACGATCTGCTCGATGGCGTCGGTGATTTCTTCCGAGCTGAAGCCGCGGCCGATGATCTCACCGACCGACGTGTTCTCGTCGGCCGAGCCGCCCAGCGTCACCTGATAGAGCTCGGAGCCCTTCTTCTCGACGCCGAGGATGCCGATATGGCCGACATGGTGGTGGCCGCAGGCATTGATGCAGCCGGAAATCTTCAGCTTCAGTTCGCCGATCTCGCGCTGCCGCTCCAGCGAGGCGAAGCGGCGCGAGATTTCCTGCGCGATCGGGATCGAGCGCGCTGTCGCCAGCGCGCAATAGTCGAGGCCCGGGCAGGCGATGATGTCCGATATCAGGTTGGAATTGGCCGTCGCCAGGCCGATGTCGACCAGTGCGTCATGGACCGCCTTGAGATCGGCACGCGCCACATGCGGCAGGATCAGGTTCTGCTCATGGCTGACGCGAAGCTCGTCGAAGGCGTATTTCTCGGCGATATCGGCGACCGCTTCCATCTGGCTGTCGGAGGCATCGCCCGGCACCTCGCCGATACCCTTCAGCGAAATGGTCACCGCCGCATAGTCGGGATGGCGGTGCGTCACCACGTTCTGGTCGAGCCAATCGGAAAAGCTCTTCGAATCGAGGCGCGCCAGCTTAACCGCTGCGTCGCCGTCCGGCCGGTCGGTAAGCGCCGGAGGCGCAAAATAGGCCTGGATGGCGCGGATATCGGCGTCCGGCAGCTTCAGTTCGGCGTCCTTCAGTTCCTGCCACTCGGCCTCGACCTGGCGAGTGATTTCCTCGACGCCGGTCTCGTGGACGAGTATCTTGATGCGCGCCTTGTACTTGTTGTCGCGGCGCCCATAGAGGTTGTAAACGCGCAGGATCGCCGTGCAGTAAGACAGAAGGTCGGCCTCCGGCAGGAAGTCGCGGATCTTCCTGGCCACCATCGGCGTGCGGCCCTGGCCGCCGCCGATATAGACGGCGAAGCCGAGTTCGCCGGCGGCGTTCTTCTTCAGGTGCAGGCCGATGTCGTGGGTCTGGATGGCGGCGCGGTCACGCTCGGCACCTGTCACCGCGATCTTGAATTTGCGCGGCAGGAACGAGAATTCCGGATGCACCGACGACCACTGGCGCAGGATTTCCGCATAGGGGCGCGGATCGGCGACCTCGTCGGCGGCGGCGCCTGCGAAATGATCGGCGGTGACATTGCGGATGCAGTTGCCGCTGGTCTGGATGGCATGCATCTCGACGCTTGCCAGATCCGCCAGGATCGCCGGAATGTCCGACAGCGCCGGCCAGTTGAACTGGATGTTCTGGCGCGTGGTGAAATGGCCGTAGCCCTTGTCGTATTTGCGGGCGATGTGGCCGAGCATGCGCAACTGCTTGCCGTTCAGCGTGCCATAGGGCACCGCGATGCGCAGCATGTAGGCGTGCAGCTGAAGATAGACACCGTTCATCAGCCTCAGCGGCCGAAACTGGTCCTCGGTGATTTCGCCGGCAAGGCGGCGCTGGACCTGGTCGCTGAACTCGGCGACGCGGGCCTGGACAAAATCGTGGTCGAACTCATCGTAACGGTACATGCTTCGTCTTTCAGGGCGCGTCCGCCCATGCCTGTTGTCTTGTTAAGCTGCCCGGGCAGCCTGCTTGCCGAGATCGTTGCGGATGGTCGGGCCGGCGGCGCGGATCTTCTCGCGCAACCGCACCGGCTCGACGATGCCGTTGACGACATCGGCGTCGATCAAATTGACGTCGACCACTTCGTTGTCGGCATAGGCCTTGACGCCGATCGCCTCCAGGCGATCCTCGGCCGCCTTGTCGTGCGCGAGGTCGGCATGGTCCACCGTCTCGGCCCAGCCGCCATCGGCATACCAGACGGCAATGCCGTCACTGAGGCGGTTGGCGGTCAGTATCTTCATTGTTGAACTCCCTCAGTGGCAGCTGCGGACACGCCCGCATGCCTGTGTGCCGCGAGCGGCTCGGACCGTTCAAAGTTGGCGCCGGCAACCGCATCGCCGATGATGGTCATGACCGGGCCGGAAAGATCGGCACGCGCTTCCAGCGACGGCAGGTCGGCAAGCGTGCCGTGGAAGCGGCGGCGATTGGCGAGGCTGGCATTTTCGACCACGGCCACCGCCGTGTCGGGCGACAGACCGGCCTCGATCAGCCGCCCGGCAACCTCGGCCGCCACCGAGCGGCCCATATAGACGGCGACGGTCGCGCCCGAAATGGCAAGCTTGGCCCAGTCGGGCAGCGAATTGCCCTTGAGGTCGTGGCCGGTCGTGAACACCATCGATGAGGAAACGCCACGCAAGGTCAGCGGCAATTCGAAATCGGCGGCGGCGGCGAAAGCCGCGGTAACGCCGGGAACCACCTCATAGGCGATGCCGGCATCACGCAGTGCTGCCATCTCCTCGCCGGCCCGGCCGAACACCAGTGGATCGCCCGACTTCAGCCGCACGACACGCTTGCCTTGGCGCCCAAGTTCGACCAGCAGCGCATTGATCTCGGCCTGGCTCTTGGTGTGGCAGCCCTTGCGTTTGCCGACCGGCAGGCGCTCGGCATCGCGGCGTCCCATGGCAACGACCGCTTCCGGCACCAGCGCGTCATGGACGATGACGTCGGCCTCCATCAGCAGGCGGTGGGCGCGCAGGGTCAAAAGATCCTCGGCGCCCGGACCGGCACCGACCAGCGCGATATGGCCCGAAGCCGGCGTGTTCGAAAGCAGAAGATCGACGGCGGCGTGATGTGCCTGCGACAGCTGGCCGGCGTCCACTGCATGGGCGGGCGCGCCGCCGAAAAAGTCGCTCCAGAAGCGGCGGCGGGCATTGCCTTTCGGCAGCAGCTTCTCGGCGGCACCACGAAACGACGCGGCAAGCGTTGCCAGCGGCCCGAGCGACGGCGACAGCAGCTGGTCGATGCGGCTGCGCAGCATCTGGGCAAGCACCGGGCCTGCCCCTTCCGTGCCGATGGCGATGGCGACCGGCGCGCGATTGACCAGCGCCGGGGTGAAGAAATCGCAGAGCTCCGGCCGGTCGACCGCATTGACCGGGATCCCCAGCCGGCGCGCGTCCGCGGACACGCGGCGGTCGAGTTCCTCGTCACCGCTGGCGGCAAATACCATGACCGCGCCTTCGAGCTGCGACGCGTCGTACGTGGCGGCCACATGGTTCGCGCCAGCCTGAACGATGAAGGCCAACAGGTCGGGCTCGGCGTGTTCGGAAATGATGCGCAGGACCGCGCTCGACTGCCCGATCAGCCGCGCCTTGGCCAGCGCCTCGTCGCCGCCGCCGACGATGGCCACGGTTTGCCCCTCGACCCGCAGGAAGACGGGGAAGGCATTGAGCTTGGGAACAGTGTGCGGCATGGACGCGAGCGTAATCCTGAACAGGCCTGCAGTTCTACGCGCGGGCGCGAAAAACCAGAAGGAACGCACTCGCGCATCGCTTGTCGGGATGCAATCGCTTTTCTGAAAGCCTGTCGGCCAAGAGAAAAATATTCCTCGTTGGCACATGGAGCGGATTCAAGCTGCTGCCGCAGGCCTTGATTTGCGCCTCTTTTAGCGCCCGACGGAAAATATCGCAAAACAGTTTTTTCTAAATTCTACCAATTTAGTAGATTAAAGCCGCCTACACCAAAACCCAAGCAAAGTAGCAACATCTCTGCCCTTTTTCGATCAGGCGGTGACATGATCTGCGTAATTCTGACGGCATTCGTTTTCTGCGCCCTCGCCGTCGATTTCGGGCGCTTACGGGTTGCATCGTCGACACGCCTTCCACCATATTGCAAACAGGCGGCGGCTTCGGGCGGCGCACATCCGACATCTCTGGTTTGAAAGGCGCTCCATAGACAATGCCGCATGACACGCCCCTTATCGCCACCATCGTCGCCGGTCTGGGGCTGGCTTTCGTCTTCGGGGCTCTCGCCAACCGCTTCCGCATTCCGCCGCTGGTCGGCTATCTCGTAGCCGGCGTGCTGGTCGGGCCGAACACGCCCGGCTTCGTCGCCGATGCCGGCCTTGCCAATGAGCTCGCCGAAATCGGCGTCATCCTGCTGATGTTCGGCGTCGGCCTGCACTTCTCGCTGAAGGATCTTCTGTCGGTCCGCGCCATCGCCGTCCCCGGCGCCATCGTCCAGATCGGCTTTGCCACCGCACTCGGTGCCGGGCTGTCCTGGATGCTCGGCTGGTCGATGGGCGCGGGGCTGGTTTTCGGCCTGGCGCTGTCTGTCGCCTCGACCGTGGTTCTGCTGCGCGCCTTGCAGGAGCGGCGCCTGATCGAGACGGAACGCGGCCGCATCGCCGTCGGCTGGCTGATCGTCGAGGACCTAGCCATGGTGCTGGCGCTGGTGCTGCTGCCGGCCCTTGCTGGCGTGCTCGGCGGCCAGGAGCCGGCGGACGCTCACGCGAGCGGCCTGCTGTCGCTGCCGGCCAGCTACGGCATCTGGGGCGTCGTCGGCATCACGCTGGCCAAGGTGGTCGCCTTTGTCGTCGTCATGCTGGTCGTCGGCCGCCGGGTCATCCCCTGGATCCTCCACTATGTCGCCCACACCGGCTCGCGCGAACTGTTCCGGCTCGCCGTGCTGGCCATTGCGCTTGGCGTCGCCTTTGGCGCGGCCAAGCTGTTCGGGGTTTCGCTGGCTTTGGGCGCCTTCTTTGCCGGCATGATCATGAGCGAGTCCGAGCTCAGCCATCGCGCCGCCGAGGAATCGCTGCCGCTGCGCGATGCCTTTTCCGTACTGTTCTTCGTCTCGGTCGGCATGCTGTTTGATCCGTTCAGCCTGATCAGCAATGGCTGGCCGATTCTGGCGACGCTCGCCATCATCGTCATCGGCAAATCGCTGGCGGCATTCGTCATCGTCATTGCCTTCGGTTATCCGCTGGCCACGGCGCTGATGATTTCGGCGAGCCTGGCCCAGATCGGCGAATTTTCGTTCATCCTGGCCGAACTCGGTGTCGGGCTGAAACTATTGCCCGAACAGGGCCGCGACCTGATCCTGGCCGGCGCCATCCTGTCGATCGTCCTCAACCCGCTGATGTTCCTGGCCATCGACTGGATGAAACCGTGGCTTGAAGCCCGCGCCGCCAGGACAGCGTCACCCGTCGAGGCAAAGCCGGTCGGCCCGGCGACGGAACCCGGCCAGGTGGCCTCTGTTGCGGCGGCGACGAACAGGGAAGACGGGCCGCCGCCCAGGTCACCCCTCGCCAACCACGCCATCCTGATCGGCTATGGCCGCGTCGGCAGCCTCGTCGGCGTGGCGCTGAAAGAAGCTGCCCTGCCCTTCCTCGTCATCGAGGATGCCGACAAGACGCTGGCCAAGCTGAAGGCCGACGGCATCGAGACCGTGTCCGGCAATGCGGCGAATGCCGAAGTGTTCGCCGCCGCCAATCCCGAAGGCGCCAGGCGGCTGATCCTGGCCATCCCTAATGCCTTTGAGGCCGGCCAGATCGTGCTGCGGGCGCGGGCTGCTAACCCCGGCATCAACGTCATCGCCCGCGCCCATTCCGACGCCGAGGTCGAGCATCTCAAGGGGCTCGGCGCCGACACGGTGATCATGGGCGAGCGCGAGATTGCACGAGGGATTGTCGAAGAGGTGTTGGGGCAGAAGCCACCAGAGGCCTCTGAACCGTCCGCTGCCTTAGCCGATCCTGAACAACCATTGCTCGCCGCTGGCCGATGGCCGGTGACAGATTGAATAGCCGATCTCAACAGTCCGCCGTCGATCAGATTGATCACGCAACGAATGCTGAGCCGCCATTCTGCGCGACGCTGCTGAGATACTGTGCTGGAGGCTTGCCCAGCGCCTTCTTGAACATTGTGATGAAGGCCGTGACGGACTCATAGCCGAGAGCTGCCGAAACCTGCTGCACGCTCGCCCCAGAGGCCAGTTCCCGTATCGCGACGATCAGATGCAGTTGCTGGCGCCAGCGTCCGAAGCTCAGGCCTGTCTCTTTCACCACCAGCCGTGCCAAGCTGCTTTCGCTGAGAGCAACACGCCGAGCCCATTCTGCCAGATTGCTGCGGTCGGCGGGATTCTCGGCCAAGGCATCGACGATCCGGCTCAAGCGCGGCTCTGACGATATCGGCATATGCAGCTGCTGGACAGGCATGCGCGGCAGTTCGTTGAGCAGAACCGTGATCAGCATGGCCTTCCGAGGATCGTCGTCCTGCCCGTGATCGGCCAGCTCGACGATCAGTTCGCGCAGCAGCGGCGAGATCGACAGCGTGCAGCACCGGTCCGGCAGATCGGCGGCTCCCGGCTCGATGTACACGAAGAAAATCCGGGCGTTGGCGGTGGCGATATTGCTGTGCTCCATACTGCCGGGAATCCACACCCCGCAATGCGGCGGCACCATCCACAGGCCGCTGGGGACGCGGCAGGTGACGCCGCCACCGAGCGCGAAGACAAGTTGGCCTTTGCGGTGCCAATGGGAAGGGACCTCAGCCCTGGTCTCGGTGACTTCAACGCGCACGGCAATCGCCGGCTCGGAAAGCGCATCCACATCGAAATCGAGCCAGGGGTAGCGGAGAGGCTGTCTCATGATTGACGGTTTTTAGCGATCGATTGCGATGATATCTAAATTATTCAAGAGGGAAAGTCGATAGGTTCCGCCTCGTGAATGAGCACGTCTGGAGCGCGGTGCAGGGCATATCCGCCGCCCGAAGGCTATGCATCCACCACGCAGCAATGAGGTATGAACTATGCTCGCCCTGGTCATCTCTCCCGACAGCGCAACCGGGTTGAAGCTCGCGGAGCTCGACGAGCCTCAACCGGCCTCTAACGAGGCGCTTATCTCGGTCCATGCAACCTCGTTGAACCGTGGTGAATTGCGCCTGCTCGCCATGCGTCCAGACGGCTGGATACCCGGCCAGGATATCGTCGGGGTTGTCGACAGGGCAGCAGCCGATGGCTCCGGGCCAGCCGTGGGCGCCCGGGTTGCGGCTTTGGTCGACCACGCCGGCTGGGCCGAGCGTGTCGCCGTTTCAACCGACCGTCTCGCCGTCCTGCCGGATGACGTCAGCCTCGTCTCCGCCGCCACGCTTCCTGTCGCGGGCACGACGGCGCTCAGGACCTTGCGCCATGGCGGTGACCTGGCCGGCCAGCAGGTCCTGATCACCGGTGCAAGCGGTGCGGTCGGTCGTTTCCAGATTCAGATCGCCCACCAGCAGGGCGCTTCGGTGACCGCGGTCTCAGCCGCAAGGCATGCCGAGGATCTCCGCGGCCTGGGAGCCGGGCAGGTTGTCGACTCGATTGAGCTGGCAGAGGGGCCGTTTTCGCTGATCGCCGAATCAGTCGGCGGCGAAAGCCTCGCAAATGCGATCGAACGCGTTGCACCTGGCGGGACCATCGTCATGTTCGGCTCGAGCAGCGGCGAACTCACGCCCATCGGATTCCGCCAGTTCGTGCCGGGTCACGAAGGAGCGAGGCTTCAGACTTTCGCCTACTACACGTCTGGTTCGGGCATTGGCGCGGATATCGCCTCGCTGCTGGCTATGGTCACGGCTGGCCGGCTCGAAACGCGCGTGGTCTTGACCGTGCCGTGGACAGACATCGCCCAAGCCCTCGACGCACTGCGACAGCGCAGCATCAGCGGCAAGGCTGTTCTCACCATAACCGGATGAGCAGTCCTAGCCTGAGTCGGCCGCTCACACGTGCTGGCCGCCATTGATGTGGATTTCCGAGCCGGTCACGTAGGACGCCTGCTGCGAGCACAGGAAGAAGATGATGTCGGCGACCTCCGCCGTGGTGCCGAGCCTTCTCAGCGGTATCGTCTCGACGATCTTGTCCGTGCCCGGCGACAGGATAGCGGTGTCGATCTCGCCCGGCGCAATGGCGTTGACGCGAATGCCGTGCGGGCCGAAATCATGCGCCATCTCGCGCGTCAGTGAGCCGAGAGCCGCCTTCGATGTCGCATAGGCGGTGCCGGCAAAGGGATGCACGCGGGTGCCGGCGATCGAGGTGACGTTGACGATCGAGCCCTTGGCGGCCGCCAATTCCTTGAACAGCCCGCGCGCCAGCATGATCGGCGCAAAGAAATTGACCTGGAACACATCGCGCCAGACATGCATCGGCGTGTCGATCGAGTCCATCCGGCTGTTGCCGTCCTTGAGCTTGGGCGAAATGCCAGCATTGTTGACCAGCGCGTGCAGCTGGCCACCATGCGCTTCCAGCCGGTGGCGGATTTCCGACACGGCGATGCCGACATCCTCCTGGTCGGCGAGATCGACCTTGATGTGGTCTTCCGGCCCGGCCGGCCAGGGGCAATCCTCGGCAAAGGCCTGCCGCGAACAGGTGATGACGCGCCAGCCCTCGCGCGAAAAACGCTTGACCGTGGCGTGGCCGATGCCGCGGCTGGCGCCGGTCAGCACGATGGTTTTTCGGGTGTCGAGTTCAGCCATGTCAGGTCTCCGGACCGGAGATGTAGCCGAACCCTGTCGTGGAGGCGAGAGGCGAGTTGCCGCTCAGCCGCCACCAAGGATATCGAGGATCGAGGTCTGTCGCTTCTTCAGCGGACCGCCGACATTGCCTGGTGGCACCGGATGCTTGATCGACGCGGTGGCGCTGTCATCCTCCGGCATGGCAAGGCCATCGGCATCGACGGTCTGTGCGGGACGCACCGCGCGAACCGGCGCCACCGGCGCAGCCGCCTGCGCGGCCGGCGCCTGCTGGCCAACGGACGCAGGCGGAACCGGCGCCGGCTGGCTGTTACTTGCCGAAGGGATCTCGTCGGGCACGATGGTGTCAGCGGGGGTCGACTTCCAGGTGCCGGGCAGCGGCCGCACCTGCACGCCCTCATGCGCGGCGACCATGAATTCGTGCCAGGCCTGCGCCGGCAGCGCGCCGCCGGTGACCTTCTTCATCGGGCTGCCATCGTCGTTGCCGAACCAGACGCCGGTGGTGAGATTGGCGGTGTAGCCGACGAACCAGGCGTCGCGCGAATTCTGGCTGGTGCCGGTCTTGCCGGCGGACGGCCAGGCGAAGGCCGCTTTCCTGGCGGTGCCGGTCTCGACCGTCCCCGTCATCATCGAGTTCATCATGCCGACGATCTCGGGCTTAACGACGCGTGGCGCGCTGCCGCCGCCGCTGTCGTAAAGCACCTTGCCGTCGACGGTCGTCACGCGGCGGATGAAATGAATGTCGGGCTTGTAGCCGCCATTGGCGAACGGCACGTAGGCCGATGTCAGTTCCAGTGGCGTCACCTCCGAGGTGCCGAGCGCGATCGAGGTGTTGGACTGCAGCTCGGACTGGATCCCCATGCGGTGTGCTGCCTCTACGACGGCGTTCGGCCCGACCTCCATGGTCAGCTGGGCAGCGACCGAATTCAGCGATTTCGCCAGCGCGGTGGCCAGCGTCACCTTGCCGAAATACTTGCCGCCGTAATTGTCGGGCGTCCAGTTGCCGATCTTGATCGGCGCATCGTTGCGCACGCTGTCGGGCGTGCGGCCGGCCTCGAGGGCGGCCATGTAGACAAACGGCTTGAACGCCGAACCCGGCTGGCGGCGTGCTTCCGAGGCGCGATCGAACTGGCTGGTCGAATAGTCGTAGCCGCCGACCATGGCGCGCACGGCGCCGGAATCGTCGATCGACACCAGGGCGCCCTGGGTGACGTTGAGCTTCTTGCCGCTGTCGTCGATCAGCTTGCGGATCGACTGTTCGGCGAGTTTCTGCAGCGTCAGGTCGACGGTGCTGTCGACGATGATGTCACCGCGCACGTCGCCGATCAGGTCAGGCAGCTCTTCCATGATGGTGTCGGCGACGTAATTTTCCGAGCCGGTCCAGTATGACGGCGCGCGCGTCGCTGGCGCACTCATAGCGGAAGTCAGCTCCTTGGCGCTGATCTTGCCCTCGTCGCGCATGGCGGCAAGCACGAGCTGCGAGCGTTCTTCGGCGGCCTTCGGATCGCGCGCCGGCGACAGCCGCGACGGCGCCTTCAACAGGCCGGCAAGCAATGCGGCTTCCGACAGGGTGACGTCGCGCGCGCTCTTGCCGAAATAGCGGCGCGAAGCCGCTTCGACGCCATAGGCGCCGGAACCGAAATAGACCCGGTTGAGGTACATTTCGAGGATCTGGTCCTTGGTGTGCTTGTGCTCCAGCCACAGCGCCAGCAGCACCTCCTGCACCTTGCGCTCCAGCGTGCGGTCGGGCGTCAGGAACAGGTTCTTGGCCAGTTGCTGGGTCAGTGTCGAACCGCCCTGCGAGAAATGCCCGCCAAGCAAATTGGTCACCATCGCGCGCGACAGGCCGATCGGGTCGATGCCGAAATGCGAGTAGAAGCGGCGGTCCTCGATGGCGATGACAGCCTCGGGGATATAGGGCGACATTTCGTGCAGGCCGACGGCCTCGCCGCCGCTCATGCCGCGATTGGCGAGCAGTTGGTCATCGGCAGAAACGATCTTGATGTTGGGGGCGCGGTCGGGGATCGACCAGGTCGTCGCCGCCGGCATCTTGGCGCCGTAATAGACGACGATGCCGGCCACCGCGATGCCGCCCCAGATGGCGAGCACGAAGCACCAGTAGAACAGCCGGCCGAACACGCCGAACACGCCGCGCCGGCTTCTGCCGCGCCCGCCGCGCGACGATTTCCCCTTGGCCGGCTTGCGTTTTGCGGAGGCTTTGCGGTTGCTCGGCACGACGCGATCCTCCTCGTTCACCGAAAGACCCGCCGGGGATTTCGCCTGTGGCGGTCCCTCGAAACTGGGTTCGATGCGACTGTCTCTGCGGTTCGCCATGCGCTGTGCTTGATATCCCCGATGCCTATGGCGTTCGGGTTGAAGAGTAGATGCGGCGATTTAAGGGCGGGTTAAGTCGGGAAAAATCGAAGCAATGTGGATTCAATTGCTTGCGGATCGGTTCCAACGGCATATCAGCGCCGCCCGTTTGCGCAACAAGACGACGGGTCGGCGGCACCGGTCCGATGCCATCAATTCTGCTGGATCGAAATGCCTTTGTCGTCGATCTTGAGCTCGACGCCCTTCGGTTTGGTCTGCTCTCGATAGACATAGATGCCGAGCGCGATGACCACGACGACGAGCGCGCCAATGACGAGATAGAGCGTATTCTGTTTCATGGCGCGCTCTTTCGGTTGTCGAGCGTCAAGCTCGTTTCAGGACCTTGACCAGCACCAAAAGGATGATGGCGCCGATCGTTGCGTGAATGATTGCAGCGAGAACGCCGCCGCCGATGGAAAAGCCGATCCGCGGGAACAACCAGCCGGCGATGAACGCGCCGACGATGCCGACGATGATGTTGCCGATCAGGCCGAAGCCGAAGCCGGACACGATGAGGCCGGCGAGCCAGCCGGCGATGGCACCAATGATGATGAAGACGAGCAGGCTTTCGACACCCATGACGATTTCCTCCGAGCAAGAGGGCGAGCGCGGAGCGGAAAACTCCGAATCGGCCTCGATATCAACGACTTCAGGCTATTCGAAAGCAGCCAGCCTCGCCAGCGGCGCGCTCATTGGTCGTCATCGTCGCTTGCGGCAGGCCGCCAACTGGTCGGCTCGACCTTCTTTTGCGTATGACTGTCGGTGTAGACCCACCAGCCGGCGTCGCGATATTGCGCGATGGATTCGTTGATGACGCCGTCGCTGTCCTTCCAGGTGACGGAGACCTTTGAGCCGTCGGTCGGCGCGGTCGCTATCGGCTTTCTGTCCGCCATGTCATCCCCTTTTGCACCGACCAGACTGAGCCGACAGAACGCGGCGGCCTGCATCCGGTTCCAAGCAGGTCATCAGCTGTGGGCGAAGATATCCTCTTCGTCCCAGCCCATGAGGTCGAGTTTGGCACGCGTCGGCAGGAAGCGGAAGCAGGCATCGGCCTCCTTCGTCCGCCCGTCTCGCGCCAGGCGACCGGCCAGCACATCGCGCAAACGGTGCAAATAGAGCACATCGGAAGCGGCGTATTCGAGCTGTTCGGGCGACAAGGTCTCGGCCGCCCAGTCCGACGACTGCTGCGCCTTGGACAGGCCGACGCCGAGAAGCTCGAAGCAGATGTCCTTCAGCCCGTGCCGGTCAGTGTAGGTGCGCGTCAGCCGCGAGGCGATCTTGGTGCAGAACACCGGCTCGGGCATCACCCCGAACGCATTGTAAAGCACGGCAAGGTCGAAGCGGCCGTAGTGGAACAGCTTGGTCACGCCGCGATTTCTCAGCAGGCTGACGAGGTTCGGCGCTTTCTTCTGGCCCGGCGCGATCTGGATCACGTCGGCCGTGCCGTCGCCCGGCGAGATCTGCACCACGCACAGCCGGTCGCGATGCGGGTTGAGCCCGAGCGTCTCGGTGTCGATGGCCACCGCCCCGACATTGTAGTGCGAAAGGTCGGGCAGGTCATTTTTGTGGAAACGGATGTCGGCCATTGTCTTCTCCGGTCGAGCCTGCGGCATCCCTTGAAGCGCAAGGGGTGCCGCAGCGCTTTTATCTCGTGGCCCGTCCTCGCCGCGATCCGCTGAAAAATCAACAGGAAAACTGGAGTTTCGCCGCCTCAGCGCGTCAACGCCTCCAGAATCCGCGCCCACGAGCGCTGACCCTTGTGGAAGGAGCTGAGCTCGTATTTCTCGTTGGGCGAGTGGATGCGGTCATCGTCGAGGCCGAAGCCGACCAGCAGCGATTCCATGCCGAGATAGGTCTGGAAATCGCCAACGACGGGGATCGAGCCGCCGCCACCGGTCGTCACCGCCGGCTTCGGCCATTCGTCGGACAGCGCGTTCTTGGCCTTGGCCAGGAACGGCGAGTCGTAGGAAAGCTGGATTGCCGGCGAGCCGCCATGCGGGTGGAATTCAACCGAACAGTCGGCCGGAATGCGCTCCCTGACGAATTTCTGGAACGCGGCGCGGATCTTGGCCGGGTCCTGCTTGTGGACGAGCCGGAACGAGACCTTTGCCGAGGCTTCCGCCGCGATCACCGTCTTGAAGCCCTTGCCGGTGTAGCCGCCGATGATGCCGTTGAACTCGGCCGTCGGCCGCGCCCACGTCAGTTCCAGCACCGAGCGGCCCTTCTCACCCGACGGGATCGACAGGCCGACAGGTCCGAGGAACATCTCGGCCGTCTCGCCAAGCGTCTCCCATGATTTCAGGATCTGCGACGGCGTTTCCTCGACGCCATCATAGAAGCCTGGAATGGTGATGTGGCCGTCCTTGTCGTGGATATCAGCCAAAACCTTGGCCAGGATGCGGATCGGGTTGGCGGCGGCACCGCCATAGAGGCCGGAATGCAGGTCGCGATCGGCGGCCTTCACCGTGATCTCTTCACCGACCATTCCGCGCAGCCCGACGCAGATCGACGGCGTGTCGCGGTCCCACATGCTGGTATCGCAGACCAGCGCGAAATCGGCCTTCAGCTCGTCGGCATTGGCTTCGAGGAACGGTTTCAGCGACGGTGAGCCGGATTCCTCCTCGCCCTCGAACAGGATGGTGATGCGGCACGGCAAATTGCCATGCACCTGCTTCCAGGCCCGGCAAGCCTCGACGAAGGTCATCAACTGGCCCTTGTCGTCGGCCGAACCACGCCCGGTGATCACCTTTCGGCCGGGCTCGATTTCCTTGACCGCGGGCGAAAACGGATCGCTTTCCCACAATTCGATCGGATCGACCGGCTGCACGTCGTAGTGGCCGTAGAACAGCACATGCGGCGAGCCGGCTGGTCCATCATGATGCGCAACGACCATCGGGTATCCGGGCGTGTCGCGCACGCTGGCGTCGAAACCGATCAGCTTGAGCTCTGCCACCAGCCATTCCGCCGCCTTGCGGCAGTCGGCGCCATAGGCCGGATCGGTGGAGATTGACTTGATCCTGAGCAGGCCGAACAGGCGCTCAAGGCTCTGGTCGAGATTCTTGTCGAGGCGATCGAGAACGGGGGAAACTGCGGACATTTGTGAAGCCTTTCGATTCAGTGCCGGGACCGTAAAGGCAGACTGGGCGAACGAAAAGCCCGGGACGATTGGACCAAGGCGCGCAAATGCCTCGCGAACGACAAAAAAAGACCGCCGTGGTGGAGGGGGAACCACGGCGGCCTTCTACTCGAAACGATGCGGCAGCCCGGAGAGGGGGGATAGGCTGCCGCAGGTGTCCGGGATAGGCGGGGGACGGGCCTTGCTCCGGACTTCGGCGAAAACTGCCGATGACGTTTATTTGGGTCTTTGAACGTGGCGATTCAAGGGCATGAAAATTACACTTTTGTAACATGGGCGTGAGCAGGCCGGCCGCTGCCATTCTGTCAGGGTGTTGCCGGAACCGGTGGGTGCCGGCGCCTTTGGCATGGACCGCAGCATCGAGCCGCGCTATCCCTGCCGACATGAAAAAAGGCGATCATCTCTTCCTTATCGACGGCTCCGGTTACATCTTCCGTGCCTATCATGCACTGCCACCGCTGACCCGCAAATCCGACGGCCTGCCGGTCGGCGCCGTTTCCGGCTTCTGCAACATGCTGTGGAAGCTGATGCTGGATGCCCGCAACACGGATGTAGGCATTGTGCCCACGCATTTCGCCGTTATTTTCGATTATTCCTCGAAAACCTTCCGCAACGATCTCTACCCCGAATACAAGGCCAACCGCTCGGCGCCGCCGGAAGACCTGATCCCGCAATTCGGCCTGATCCGCCAGGCGACCAGGGCGTTCAACCTGCCTTGCATCGAGATCGAAGGCTACGAGGCCGACGACCTGATCGCCACTTATGCCAGGCTGGCTTGCGAAGCAGGCGGCGACACCACCATCATCTCCTCCGACAAGGACCTGATGCAGTTGGTCGGCGCCACGGTCGGCATGTACGACCCGATGAAGGACCGCCATATCGGCATTCCGGAAGTCATCGAGAAATGGGGTGTGCCGCCGGAAAAGATGGTCGACCTGCAGGCGCTGACGGGTGATTCCGTCGACAATGTGCCCGGCGTGCCCGGCATCGGGCCGAAGACGGCGGCGCAACTGCTGGAGCAGTTTGGCGACCTCGACGGGCTGCTGGCCCGCGCCGGCGAGATCAAGCAGGACAAAAGGCGCGAATCGATCATCGCCAACGCAGACAAGGCGCGCATTTCACGCCAGTTGGTGACGCTGAAGGCCGACGTTCCGGTGGCAGAGGGTCTGGACGACTTCATCCTGCACGCGCCGGACGGACCGAAGCTGATCGGCTTCCTCAAGACCATGGAATTCACCTCGCTGACCCGCCGCGTGGCGGAAGCAACCGGCACCGAGGCCGGCGACGTCCAGGCCGTCGCGGTGACCGTCGAGCGTGCCGACGCCGCGCATGGCCCCGATGTCGGCGCGGGAACTTCCAGCGTTGTCCGACCTGCCAGGGCCGGCGAAGACGGCGCGGCGGACCAGGCCCCGGGCGCCGACAAACCCATCAGCGGCGACACCCCTTCCCTGCTCGCCGCACTGCGGTTGGAGAGCGCCGCCACCCGCAAGATCGAAACGTCAGCCTATCATTGCATCCGCGATGTCGCGACCTTGAAAGCCTGGGTCGCCGAGGCAACCGAGACCGGACTTGCTGCTTTCGACGTGAGGGCGACGTCGGCTGATCCGATGCAGGCCGAGTTGATCGGCATGTCCATCGCCACGGCGCCCGGCCGCGCCGCCTACATTCCTTTTGCCCACAAGAGCGGCAACGGTGATCTGCTCGGGGGCGGCGCGGTCGAAAACCAGATCCAGCTTCGCGTGGCGCTGGCCGTGCTGAAACCGCTGCTGGAGGACAAGTCGGTTCTCAAGATCGCACAGAACCTGAAATACGATCTGGTCATCATGAGCCGCTACGGCATCGATGTCGCGCCTTTTGACGACACCATGCTGATCTCCTATGTGCTCGATGCCGGCACCCCTCATGGTCACGGCATGGACTCGCTTGCCGAGAAATGGCTTGGCCACACCCCTCTCCAGCTCAAGGACGTTACCGGTTCCGGCAAAAGCTCCGTCGGTTTCGATCAGGTCGACATCGACAGGGCGACCGCTCATGCCGCCGAAGACGCCGATATGACGATGCGGCTCTGGCTGGTGCTGAAGCCGCGGCTTGCCGCCAAAGGCCTGGTGTCGGTTTATGAACGGCTGGAGCGGCCGCTGGTGCCTGTGCTGGCGCGTATGGAACAGCGCGGCATCTCCGTCGACCGGCAGATCCTGTCGCGGCTCTCGGGCGAACTGGCGCAGGGCGCCGCTCGCCTCGAAGAGGAAATCTATCAGCTCATCGGCGAACGCATCAACATCGGCTCGCCAAAACAGCTTGGCGACATCCTGTTCGGCCGCATGGGTCTGCCCGGGGGTTCGAAAACCAAGACCGGGCAATGGTCGACCTCAGCGCAGCTTCTCGAAGACCTCGCCGCCGAAGGCCATGAACTGCCGCGCAAGATCGTCGACTGGCGCCAGCTGACCAAGCTGAAATCGACCTACACCGATGCGCTGCCGGGCTTCATCCATCCGGACACCAAGCGCGTCCACACTTCCTACGCACTGGCGGCGACGACGACGGGCCGGCTGTCGTCATCCGATCCGAACCTGCAGAACATTCCGGTGCGCACCGCCGAAGGCCGCAAGATCAGGACCGCTTTCATCGCCGACAAGGGCAACCGGCTGGTCTCGGCCGACTATAGCCAGATCGAGCTGCGGGTGCTCGCCCACGTCGCCGAAATCCCGCAACTGCGACAGGCCTTCGCCGATGGCGCCGACATTCACGCCATCACCGCATCGGAAATGTTCAACGTGCCCGTGGAGGGCATGCCTTCGGAAGTTCGCCGTCGCGCCAAGGCGATCAATTTCGGCATCATCTATGGCATTTCCGCCTTCGGCCTCGCCAACCAGCTGTCGATCCCGCGCGAGGAAGCGAGCAACTACATCAAGAAGTATTTCGAGCGCTTCCCCGGCATCCGCGACTACATCGAGGAGACCAAGGCCTATGCCCGCGAGCACGGCTTCGTCGAAACGATCTTCGGCCGCCGCATCCACTATCCTGACATCCGATCCTCCAATCCCTCGGTCCGCGCGTTCAACGAGCGCGCCTCGATCAACGCCCGCTTGCAAGGCACCGCCGCCGACATCATCCGCCGTGCCATGGTGCGCATGGACGAGGCGTTGGAGAAGGCCAAGCTGTCGGCCCGCATGCTGCTGCAGGTGCATGACGAGCTGATCTTCGAGACGGTCGAGGCGGAAGTCGAGGCGACGATCCCCGTCGTGCGTCACATCATGGAAAACGCGGCGATGCCGGCGGTGTCGATGTCGGTGCCGCTGCATGTCGACGCCCGCGCCGCCAACAACTGGGACGAGGCCCATTGAAGTGAGCGAAATGCTGCCGTTTTCAACGGCCACATTCCTCTCTTTCGCGCTGGCGTCGATGCTGATCGAACTGACGCCAGGCCCCAACATGACTTATCTGGCGCTGGTTTCGGCGAGCCACGGCCGCAGCGCGGGCTTCGCCACCGTGGCGGGCATCGCGTCGGGTCTGGCGGCCATTGGCGGCATCGCCGCCTTGGGCGTCGCCGAAGTGATTCAGGCGTCGCCCTTGCTCTACGAGGGTCTCCGCTGGGCAGGCATTCTGTTCCTGCTTTATCTCGCTTGGGAAGGTTGGACCGCTGGAACCGATGTGGTTTCGAACAATGGCAATCCGGGTGGGAAGTATTTCTGGCGCGGATTTGTCACCAATCTCCTCAATCCGAAGGCGGCGATTTTCTATGTCGCCGTGCTGCCCACCTTCGTCGAGGCCGGACGGCCGATACTTGCGCAGACTGTCCTGCTTATCCTGACCTATGTAGCCATCGCGACAGCCATCCATGGACTGATCGTCGTGTTGGCGGGAGCGCTGCAGCCATTCCTCGACGATCCACGACTGGAGCGAACCAGCCGACGGCTGCTTTCGGCCTTGCTGGCGCTCGTTGCGTTCTGGTTTGCCTGGTCGACCGCGCGTTAGGCCGCTTCAGCCAAACACTTCGCACACGTCCCGCGAAATTCGATCACCGCCTTCTTGGCGGCGAAGCCGGTCGAGCGCACCCATTCGTCCAGCCGGTGGTCGACATCGTGATCCGACATTTCGGTGACCTGCCCGCAGGTGTCGCAGATGGCGAAGGCGGTCATCGAATGGCTGTGGTCATGCGGCTCGGCGCAAGCGACGAAGGAGTTGATGCTTTCGAGCCGATGCACGAAGCCGGACTTCACCAGCGTGTCGAGTGCCCGGTAGACCTGCAGCGGCGCGCGAAAACCGCGCTCGCGCAGTTGGTCGAGCAAGGTGTAGGCGCTGAGCGGCCCACTGGCGGCCTCGAGTTTTTCGAGCACGCACAGCTGGTTCTTCGTCAGCACATCCCTTGCCGCCATGATCCTGTTTCCAACCTGTCTTGCGTCGATTGCGCATCATTTCCGCACGCAAACGATCCCTGTCCATCAGATAGCGACGAACAGGTATTTTTGCTACTGTTTCCAACATCTCTGCCCCGGAAGGCTGTCGAGAAGCCTATCGTCGACCGGGGCAGGGTAACAGGCAGGTTGCTCTGCGATGCGACATTCAAAATACTGACAAGATCTTCGGCAAGGGTTGCCGCGCTTGGGAAATTCGATCGGGCTTGGGAAGCAATCATGATCAAATTGACGCGGCGGACGCTGCTGGTCGGCACGTCCGCGCTGACGATGGCTGGCATGGTGTCGTTCAGGGCCATGGCTGCATCGCGCACTTACCATGCGCTGCTGGTCGCCTGCACCGAATATCCGAACTTGCCACAGAGGAACTGGCTGATCGGACCGAAGAACGATGCCGGCCTCGTCCACGAGTACCTGTTGAAGAACGTGCCCGATCCGGTGCGGTTCGCGCCGGAGAATGTCACGTTGTTGGCCAAGGACGTCCCGGGCGCCAATGGTTTGCCGACCCATGCCGCTATCAAGGCCGCCCTGGCCGACCTCGCCGCCAAGGTGCAGCGCGACGATTTCGTCTATCTGCACCTGTCCGGCCACGGCGCACAGCAACCGGAGAGGGTCAAGGGCGACGAGACCGACGGTCTCGACGAGATTTTCCTGCCCGTCGACATCGACAAATGGATCAATCGTGATGCCGGTGTGCCGAATGCGCTGCTCGACGACGAAATCGGTGCCGCGCTCGACGCCATCCGCAACAAGGGCGCCTTCGTCTGGGTCGTGTTCGACTGCTGCCATTCCGGCACCGCGACCCGTGCCGTCGAGGTCGACGACGAAATGGAGCGCAAGGTCGAGTTCGCCGACCTGGTCGGCGGCAGCGAAGCCGAGCGGGCCGCGGCGATCAAGGCCTACAACGAGGTGACATCCGCGGCCGGCTCGCGCGGCGTCGACGACAGCGGCACGCGCAAGCCCGCCTTCAACCTGACCCCGACCGGCGGCGAACCGATCGCCAAGGGCAAGCTGGTCGCATTCTATGCCGCGCAGACGGTGGAGACGACGCCGGAGATGCCGCTGCCCAAGGGCACGACGGATGCACCCCGGTTCGGCCTGTTTACCTTCACCATCCTGTCGAAACTGGCCGAGAACCCGAACGTCACCTATCGCCAGCTCGGCCAGGCCGTGCTGCAGCAATATTCGGCCGACAGCCGCACGCGCCCGACACCGCTGTTCGAGGGCGAACTCGACGCCCGCGTGTTCGGCACCGACAAGACGGACGCGGTCATGCAATGGCCCGTGGTCATCAAGGACGGCGAAGCGACGATCGGCGCCGGCCTGCTGCATCGCCTCACCCCCGGCAGCAAGCTCGCCATCCTGCCGTCAGCGCTGTCGCAGCTTTCCGACACTGTCGGCTATCTCGAGGTGCAGTCAGCCAGGAACCTGGAGAGCCGGGTCAAGCCAGTCGAATTCGACAAAAAGCCGGCGCTGAAGCTCGCCGATATTCCCGCCAACGCCTATGCGCGGGTGGCCGAGATCGCCGTCGACTACAAGCTCGCCGTAGCGCGGCCGGCGGCGACCAAGGGACTGGAGAAGGAAACCGCTCTGGTCAATTCGGTTCTCGATGAGTTGGCTACGGCCAAGGAAACCGGCTTCAATATCGAACTGGTCGACCCCGGCAAGAGCGCCGAGCTTCGCTTTGCAGTAATGCGCGAGAATGCCATTGCCGGCGCTGCCAAGGACGCGACCGACAAGCCGGCGCTGTGGTTCCTGCCGGCCTCGGGCGACGTGACCTTGAAGGACGGCGGCAAGCCGCCGCTGATCATCATTCACATGGATGACCGGAAAAAGCTGGTCGAGGCGACGACCAGAAATCTGCGCACTATCTTCCGTGCCACCGGGCTGTCGCGGCTGGCGGCGGCTTCCGACTACAAGCCGGAGGACGTCGACGTCCAGTTCCAGGTCAAACGCCGTGGCAAGGACGGCCTCGAGCCGTTGCAGGCTTCCGTCGTTCCCCGCGTCTCGCCGGGCGACGAAGTGCATGTGCTGGCAAGGAACGGCTCTGATCTGCTGGTCGACATCAACGTGCTCTATGTCGGCAGCGACTGTTCGATCACCCACATCGTCGCCGAGCGCCTGGCGCCGCAAGCCACGCTCGAAGAGGGGCTGCTGGCCTTCACCGACACCAGCTTCGGCATGGAAAGGATGATCGCGGTTTTGACCGAGGCGCCGCCGGAAAGCGAGAAGGAGGATCTGAGCTTCCTGGCGCAGGACGGCGTTGCGTCCATGACGCGCGGGCTGGGCCCTGCCAGCTTCTCCGACATGCTGACCGATATCGGCATGGCGCCGGCAACCCGCTCGGTGATGCGGCTTGCCGACAAGAGCGGCCCGAAGGGCGCGGTCATGATCTTCCCGATGGAGACGGTGCCACGCGCCTGACCGAATGCCGGCACAGGGGCCGGGCCGGCTCTTGCGCGATCGGCGCGATATGAGAACATTCCCGGCCGGCGCAATGGCGCATGACGGCCGGATCAAGCGGATAGGATCGATTGTGAAGAATTCTATGTTTTCCTGGCGTGGAGCGGTGGCCGGCCTTGCCGGAAGCCTGTTGCTGATCGCCAATGCTTCGGCGGATGAGGCCTGCGGCCTTTGTGCCAAGCAGATCGTCACCAATTCGGAACTGGCGACCTGTTTTCTCGATCAGTACGATCAGATCGCCAAAAGCGGCAACGGCGCGGTCGTGGTCGACCTTAGTGGCTGCGCCTCGCGCGGCGTGGTCGAAGCGCTGCCGTCACCGAACAAGGGAGCGGCGGAGCCCGATGTGCAGTTCATGATTTCGCGCCTGCAGCTGCAATGCCTGAAAAAGAAGCTGGAGGCGCCCGGCATCGTACTGGATCCCTCCGCCGTCATCGAACTGGACAGCTGCCAATGAAAAAACCGGCGGCCAACACCAGGCAAACGGCAGCTGCCGCCGCCCCCGCAAAGGCGTCGGCCACGAAGCCGGCTTTGCCGGAAACCACCGAGGGTTTTCCCTGGCCGAGTAGCCACGAGATCAAGAAGGAAGCGAACCCGTTCACCGACCGCGACTGGCGCATGCTGATCTATGCCTGGTCGGGCCTGCTGGTGCGTCTGGCCATCATCTTCACCTTGATGTTCTCGATCTACCAGTTCCTCGCCAACCAGGAGCAGAAGCGCGTCGAGCAGACCATGTCGCTGGTTGAGCTCTGGGAAACCAAGGACTACCAGCAGGCTCAGCGCGCGCTGAAAGATCGTCTTGCGGCCCTCAACGCCAAATACGACAATCTGCTCAGCGCCAATCCCTCGCCGACCGAGGAGCAGGTGTTCCGGCAGCGGATCGGCATCGAGGCGATGACCGCCAGCGGTGGCGACATGCCACTCGCCGATTTCAGCGAGAATTTCGACCGCATCGTCTATTTCCTCAACCGCCTGTCCTTCTGCATCGACGGCGACCTGTGTTCGCGCAGAGTGACCGACGCTTATTTTCGTGACTATGCCGTCTCGTTCTGGAGTTATTTTGCCGGCTATGTCGACAAGCAGCGCAAGACTGGTTCACCCACTTTCGCCACGGCGATCGAGGCTTATGTGCGCAATGGGCAACCCGCGGCCGAAGTCAAATAGCGATGGGAGAAGCAGCCCGCCGCCTTATGCGTGCCTGCTGCTGGCTGGCCATGGCCGGTGCGCTTGCTATCGCATCGGCTGCTCGCGCCGAAGAGGCGGCTGACTTCCACCTCGATCTTGACACTGGCGGTCACAGTGCGCAGGTCACCGACCTCGCCTTCACGCCCGATGGCGATGACATCGTCTCGGCATCGAACGACAAGACCATCCGCATCTGGGACTGGCAGAGCGGGGTGACGCTGCGCACCATTCGCGGCTATCTCGGCAATGGCAGCGACGGCAAGATCTTCGCGGTCGCGGTCTCGCCGGATGGCAAGACGATCGCGGCCGGCGGCTATTTCGGCGCCAGCCTCGGCGACAAGCCACCCTATGGCGACATCCGGCTGTTCGACTTCGCCACCGGCAAGATGAAGGCGGTGCTCAAGGCCGCCGATTACGCAACCTACGACCTCGCCTTCTCTCCCGACGGCAAAACCCTAGCTGCCGGGGGCGCCGACGGTGTCGTCTATCTCTGGCGGCTGGACGACAAATCCGCGACCGGCTGGGCGCTGGACAAGAAGCTCGATGCCGATTCCTGGCACATCGACAAGCTCGCCTTCGCCGCCACGGGGACTAGGCTGGCGGCGACCACCACCGACAACGGCATCCGGCTCTGGGACGTCGCGAAGGGTGAGGAGATCACCTTGCCGACCGAAGCCGAGCCGCTGAGGGATATCAGTGTCATGACGCTGGCGGTGTCGCAGGATGGCAGCCTGTTTGCCACGGGCAGCAAGGACGGGCAGGTGCAACTTTGGCACGCAGCCGACGGCACGCTGCTGCACGCCATGCCGAAGCAGGATTTCCTCATCGGCTCCCTGACCTTTGCCAAGGGGTCGCGGCTGGTCGCCTCCTGCGGCTATCGCTGCGCCGACAAGCACCGCTCCATCATCTGGAACACCGACACCGGCGAGAAGGTGCTCGACTATACCGGCCATGACGGCACGGTCTATGCCAGCACCGCCAATGCCGATGGCTCGCTGGTGGCAACCGCCGGCGGCACGCGCAACGCCATCCAGGTCTGGGATCCCGCAACCGGCGAGCGCAAGGCCCTGCTGCAGGGAGTGGGTGAGCCGGTGACCGCCGTCGGGATCGACCTGGCGAATGACGTCATCGCCTGGGGCAATGCCAACCCTTGCCCCGAGCGCGTGTCCTGTCCGGAGGAACAAGGCGCACTGGACAACAGCCTGGTGCTGCCGACCACCGAGCGTTTCTTCGACGACCCGCAGCCGCTGGTAGAGTCGGGCTCGTTTGCCCGCGCCGCGTTGACAGACGGCCAGTGGTCGCTGCGCGCCAGGGAAGGAGGCAAGGACGCGCTGGAGAACGCGGTGCTGGAGATCGCCAATGGGAGCAATGTGGTACGCAGCATCGAGAACGATGCTACTGATGGCTTTGTACATTCGGCCTTCACCCTGATCGACAATGGCCTTGGCCTGATCACCGGCGGCAATGACGGCACGCTGCTCGAATATCGGACCGCGACAGCGAGAATGTCGGGCGAATTCACCGGCCACACCGGCGAAATCAACGCCTTGGTTGCCTCGGAAAAAGCCGGCCTGCTGGTCACCGGCAGTGCCGACCAGACGCTCAGGCTGTGGAACCTGAAGACGCACGAGCTGATCGTGTCGATGTTCTTCGCCGGCTCGCAATGGATCGCGTGGATGCCGCAGGGCTACTATTATTCCTCCGACGAGGGCGACAAGCTGATCGGCTGGCAGGTCAACCAGGGCCGCGACCATGAAGGCCGCTTCATCCGCGCCGGCCAATTGAAGAAATATCTCTGGAGCCCGGAGATGGTTCGTCGCGCGATCATCCTGCACAGCGCCAAACAGGCGGTCAAAGAGATGCGGCCAGGCGTCGACAACGAGCTGCAAAAGCTGCTGCAGCGCAAGCCGCCGGAATTCGAGATCCGCCTCGCCGCCGACCAGAGCAAGGTGCGTGACGGTTATGTCGTGGTCGAGATCACCGGTGCGGGGCAAGCCGGGACCGATGTCGCCGGCTTCTCGATCATGTCGAACAGCCGCAATGTCGGCGACGTCACCGCCCGGTCGTTGGACGGCAACAACACCATCGTCGAGATACCGGTCGAGAATGGCGAAAACACCATCCGCATCACCGGCACCAACGAATTCGGTTATCTGACCGAACGCAGCGTAACGGCGCTGGCAAGGAAGACCGAGAAGGCCGAGGCCAAGGGCAAGCTCTATGTCGCGGTCATCGGTGTCGACAGATATCCGTTCCTGACCGACGCCTGTTCGGGCCACGCCTGCGACCTGCGCTACCCCGTCGATGATGCCACCGAATTTCTCAAGGTGATTTCGCAGAAATCGGCGCCGCTGTTCTCATCGATGGAGACGCTGGTTCTCGTCAACCGTGAAGCGCTCGACGAGACCCCCGACAAGGCCAGGCAGACCTATTCGATCGCCAGCGCCGACGGCATCATGGAGCCCGACTCCGATACGATCGACGACCAGCTCGCCGATTTCCTCGACAGACCGGGCGAGCACGACACCACCATCATCTTCGTCGCCGGCCATGGCATCAACATCGACGAGGACTATTATTTCATCCCGACCGACGGCCGCAAACAGGATGCCGAGCGCTGGAAGCGCTCCTCGCTTGTTGACTGGTCGGACATCCAGAAATCGGTCGAGCGGGCCAAGGGCATGCGCTTCATGCTGCTCGACACCTGCCATGCCGCCAACGCCTTCAACCCGCGCCTGGAAAAGGACGCGCAGGATGCGCGCATTGTCGTGTTTTCGGCCACCGCCGCCAACAACACCGCCGCCGAACTGCCCGAACTTGGCCATGGCGTCTTCACCTATTCGATCCTCGAAGGCCTGCGCGGCAAGGCCAGGACGTCGGACGGCGGCGTTACGCTGTTCGGCCTTGCCGACTACATTTCACGCGAGGTGGTGCGGCTGACGTCATCGAAGCAGAAGCCGTTCTACTATGTCGGCGGCGTGGAGAACATCGTGCTCGCCGAGCCATGAGGGGATTAGGTCTGCGCCAAGACATGTGCCGACTTATGGCCAAGTGGTTGGCTGTATTCGTCGCAATGCTGTCGTCCCTCCTGCCCCTTCACGCCGCTGCCGCGCCCATAATTTGCCCGCCCGGCGCCAATAACTTCCCGCCCTTCTACGACGACGCCAAAGTGTTCAAGGATGCCATCGCAAACATGGCCGATATCGAGCCATCAAACCAGCGGCTGACCGGCATCACCGTCCCGCATCATCTTCTGGCCGCAGATCTGGTTGCGCTGGGTTTCCGGGCGGCGTCCGGCTTCCGCTACAAGCGCATCGTCATCCTGTCGCCGGACCATTTCCACAAGACTCACAAACTGTACGCCACCACGCTGCACGGCTTCGATACCGTGCTTGGCCCGGTCGCCGCCGACGTACAAGCGGTGCGCCAGCTCGAAACGCACGGCGACATGGTCGAGGAGTCCTGCCTGTTCGACAAGGAACATGGCGTGCGCGCCATGCTGCCGTTCCTGCGCCATTACTTTCCCGAGGCGAAAATCGTGCCGGTGGCGATGTCGGTCAAGGCGCGGCGCGGTGATTGGGACACGCTGGCCGAGGCTCTGAAGCCGATCGTCGACCAGGACACGCTGATCGTCGAATCCACCGACTTCTCGCACTATCTGCCGCAGCACGACGCACGGCGCTTCGACCAGCAGACGCTGAACATGCTGGCCGCCGGGTCGCTCAATGGCATAGCGGCGCTTCGCCAGCCCGCTCACGCCGATTCCGTTGGTGCGCTTTACATCCAGACCAGGCTGCAGCGCGAACTGTTCGGCGCCCAGCCGCTGGTCGTCGCCAACGAGAACTCGCAGGAACACACGCCGGACTATGTCGAGCGGACCACCAGCTATGTCGTGGCGCTATTCGGTGCCTTCGCTCCCGGTTTCAACAACCCGGCACGGCCAAAGGACAGGATCTACTATCTGGCCGGCGACGTGAATTTCGGCCGCGCCATGAAGAAGATATTGGTCCGCGACGGCGTTGCCGACCGGATCGTTGACAGCGTTTTGGCCCTCACCGGTTCACGGCCGCTGTTCGTCAACCTCGAAGGCGTCATCTTGCCCAACGTGCCGGAAGCGATCGACGACATGACGCTGGCGATGCCGCAAGACCTGGCTGTCGACATGCTGAAGAGGCTGCATATCGCCGGTGTCGGGCTCGCCAACAATCACGCCTATGATCTCGGCCTGTCAGGCTATGCCGAGACGCTGCGCGCGCTAGACGATGCCGGCATCCGGCATTTCGGCCAGGGTGAAACGCTGGCGCTTGCAGATCTCGACCTTGTCGGCCTGACCGACATCGACACCAACGGCTCGAAGAACACCGATCTGCTGACGCCTGCCCTGCTTGACCGGCTGCTGCACCAGAACGCCGAGCGGCCGGTGGTCGCCTTCGTTCACTGGGGCCGCGAGTACAAGACCGAACCGTCGGCGCGCGAGAACATGCTTGCCGATCAGATGCGGCTGCGTGGGATCTCGGCCATCGTCGGCGGCCATCCACATGTGTCGAGCGAGGCGATCGTTCCGCTTGCCGGCGGCGATGTGGCGGAGGTCTATTCGCTCGGCAATTTCCTCTTCGACCAGAGCGCCGAGCGATCGTCGGGATCGATGCTGGAACTGCGCGTCTTTGCCCATGGCACGATCTTCACGAGGCTTTTGCCGCTGCCCAACTATTTCGAGATGGGCCGCGAATAGGTGCGCCAGGGTGTGTTGAGATTCCGGTCAGGCCGAGCCGGAGTCGAAGACGGGCGCGAAGCGACCAAACAAGGTAGGTTCCGAGAACCGGAGCGGAGCGTACTTAAAGTACGTGAGCACCGGAAGCGCAGGAAGCTGCCGTTTGCACGCCGGCATCACCTGAATATCAATGCACCCTAACCGCAGCCGACCATGTCGCGTGGCAGATAACAGGCCGCCGGCTCGGTCTTGGTCTCGAACAGCGACTGCTTCGGCCGAAAATAAAAGAAGGTCACCGGCTTGCTCTCGCGCACGCTGCCATCGGCAAAATGCGCGGCGATGCTGAAGCTATGGATCGACGACATCGACGACCACATCTTCAGCCGCGCCGTGTAGGCGCTGATCTTCTTGTTGCCGCGCACCGGCATGGCGATGGTGTAGTCATGCTTGCCGATCGGGAATTCGATGTTCTGGTAGCGCATCGCTTCCGGCGTGCCACCGCCGCCATCGCCGCATTCGGCCATCGCTTCCGGGGTCTCGAAAACCGCCATGGTGATAGAGGTGCGGAACGGCTCGCTCTGCTGGTAGACATGACCTTCGTCGTCCGACCAGGAATAGTCGAACTTGCCGATCGCATTCAGCGTCATCGCCTGTTGCATGGTGCCGAGATAGTCGGCGACCTCGCCGAACTTGATCTTGTTGGTGAGCTGGCTGCGGCAGACATTGAGACTGTCCACAGAAGGACAGGGAAACCGCCCCGTCTCCAGGCTGGCCGTGTCGACGCCGGCCTCTGCGAGCACGCTCTTGATCGACACGTCGACGCCCTCGCCGAAACTGCCGACGTCCTTGCTGAACATGCGGCTGGGATCACCTGTTGGATTGCCTTCGTCGTCGACCGTGGTGAACTGGATCGACATTTTCATGTCCTTGGGCTCACCCCAGCCATTGTTGATGATCGAGAAATCCGGGCGGAAGCCGACGCAGCCGAAATGCTCCGAGATCGACAGCATCGGCTTGCGATAGGCATCGCTGGCGGCGACCTTCATTTCCAGACTGTCGAGCTTGACCCTGGACTGGTCCGATGTCTTCAGGTCGACCTCGGCAAAGGCCGGCGCGTCCTCCCAGTTCATACCTTCATAGACATTGCTGGTGGTGACCTGGCCGGTGCCGTTCCAGCCGTCATTGTACTGGTCCGACAGCGGATAGATCGCGATATCCGCGTCGCGCACCAGATGCTGGTACTGCATATCGGATTGCTGAGTCATGCGCTGGTCGACGGCGACGCCGATCTCGACCTTGTCAGCATCGCGGCCACCGGTCTGCGCCTTGAGCAGCCCGCCGACCCTGGCATCGGCCAGCACGTCGGGGCGCGTTCCGCCGACCTCCTTGCCCATCGCCCATTGCGACTGGTAGATGGTGCCTCCGGCAAGTCGCGTGCGGCCCTTGCCGTTCTTCAACCCGTCGATAAATGAGCCGGCAAAAATCTCCCCGGTCCTCGATAGCAGCCGCCCCTCGCCATTCGGGATGCCGGCGACGAACTGACCTTCATAGCGGTTGCCGTCGGCGTCGACATGAATGCCCTTGCCGTTGAGTTGCCCGGCAAGCCAATGCCCGTCGAAAACCTCGCCCGAGCGCAGCTCGAGCCGGCCTTGCCCGTCGGGTCGACCATTGCGGATATCACCGAAATAGCTGGAATAGATGGTTTTGGGATCATAGCTCGCCGAGCCGCGCACCCGCCACACCAGCCTGCCCTTGCCGGTGATGGTGCCGTCGTCGGCGATCGTCCGGTCGGGCGACTGGCCCGCCGCCGGCTCCCAGACGAAGTCGAGATTCTTCTCAGGATGGAAATCCCAAGCCCGGACCATCCTGCGCAGCACTGAGCGCGTGTCTGCCTGGTAGAGGATCTGTACCCGTTCCGCCCAGGCGCCGCCGTCAGGACCGGTCGCCGGATCAGCGAAGCACGGTGATAGCATCACCGCGGCCAGCATCGATGCGGCCGCGATCCCGAACACTGCTCTTGCCCGCGCCATCCCTTGAGCCCCTTTGGATGCCAACCCCTTGGCCCCCTTGAGCGTAGTCGGCGAGCCGGCCTCGTGCAAGAGAAGCCGCATGGAAGCACCGGGATGAAAAAAGGCGGCAGGATTGCCCCGCCGCCCTTTGTCTTCACAGTGACTGCGCAGCAATTATTTATACAGGCTGTTGATCCACTGGATGTTGGCCGCGTTCAAGCGCACGGCAGTGTTCGCGTCGGGGCTTTCCGCCACGTTGACACCGGTGATGATGCGCTGCTTGGAGCTGTTGTCGTAGGCATAGACCGAGCTGCCGCTCGACCCCGGGAACGTATCGCAGTCATATTGGAAGTATTCCGGAGCGATGTTTTCGGCATGCACTTCGCAGTTCGCCTTCCACATCGTGCCCATCGGCTTGTCGCCGGGATAGCCGACCAAGTTGGCGGTGAAGTCGCCGAGATCGTCATAGTTGGCGTACCCCAGCCAGCCGAGGTTGGTGCCGACATCCTGCTTCAGCGTGATGATGCCGAGATCCCACGGGATGACCGAACCATAATAGCCCTGGTAGTTGTCGATGAAGCCCTGCAGCACGTAGGCGCTTTCATAAGTGAAGGCGCCGAACGGTGCGTCGTCGGCAGTGCTGCCGTTGAGGCCTGGCACGAACAGATACTCGGAGAGCCAGTCCTTGTCCTCATGGCTGTAGAGGCAGTGCGCCGCGGTGAGCACGGTGCGCGGGCCGATCAGTGTCGCCGAGCAACTGCCATAGTTGCCCGTCTTCGGCGATTTGGCTTCGAGATATCCGATTGCCGAGAACGGATAGGTCTTGGTGTTCTTGACCTGCTCGCGATCGTCAGTGCCGAAAACCTGACGGCCGGCTTCGCCTTCGCCAAGGTCAGGATCTTCGGTCTTGCGCTGCGCCCCGTCCTTTCCATTGGCCGGCGCGTTCAGTTCCTTGATGATAAGATCCCGCAACGCTTCGCTCGGCTCGATCTTGATCTCCTTGCCATCGGCGGAACGCCCGACGATGCCATAGGATTTGACAGCCGTTGCCTCGTCAGCAAGCGGCGCGGCGCGGCTGTCTTCGTCAGTCAGCTTCGGCGATGCGATTGGTTTTGCCCGCCCGGGCTTGTAGTCGCCTGAAGTTACGTCCCGCATGCTTTCGCCATTTCCGGCACTGGCGGAGCCAGGATCGGCGGCGAAAACAGGGACCGTCCACATTGCAGTGGAAAGCAATGCGGACGCAATGATAGCGTTTGTCAGTTTTGTCATGGTGAGACTCTCCCAAAAGTCAGCAAGGACTTGATCAAAATACAGAAATATTGTCGAGATCGTGGTGAAGCCGAAAAATGAGTTTGGTTACCGGCGCCTGAACCTGATCATCACCCCACGCGGTCTGTCGAAGGCCCCCGCCAAAGACACCCGCACCGGTATACTGCCTAAATTAATACAACATTGGAATGACAAATCGCTTCCACGTAGCCCGTGGGGGGCTATAGGGTTTTGAACGGGTTCCGCACGGGAACGCGATCCGCGAAGCGACGCCTGGCTTGCTGGCGACTGTTTCGTTGATCATGCGCCGGAGTGGCTCGTTCGGGAACGTGTCTCAGGAGGATTTCAGGTGCACATCATCCATCGGTTCAGGCCGATCGTCGCCGCGTCGGCGCTCGCTATCGCCTCGGCTCTTGCCACCGTCAGCGCCAGCCAGGCGGATGACACCGCCAGGCCCGAAGCGGCGGTCTCGCCGATGAAACGCGTTGCGGATGCCAAGGCCAAGGCTGCGGCGGAAAATCCCGAGGGCGCCGATCGCGTGTATGGCGGCAACCAGGCCGAAAAGGGCGCTTATCCGTTTCAGGTCGCGCTGCTCACTACCGACAGGCTGGACGAGAACCCGGCCTCGCAGGCCAATGCGCAATTCTGCGGCGGCAGCCTGATCGCGCCGCAATGGGTGCTGACGGCGGCCCACTGCCTCAACGACAAGGGCCAGCCGATTTCGCCCGACGCCGTCACCGTGCTGACCGGCGCCACCGATCTCAGCGAGGGCAAGCGCCACAAGGTGGTGGAGGTCGTCGTCAACGAGGGCTACAGCGAGCAAACGCTTGACAACGACCTCGGCCTGCTGCGGCTTGCAGAGCCGGCCGATGCGCCGACCATCAGGGTCACCCATGACGCCACACCCGACACCGGCAAGACCACTGTCACCGGCTGGGGCAAGATGCAGGATGGCACCTTTCCGACCACGCTGATGGTTGCCGACCTCGACCTGCAGCCGAACAACGCCTGCAACAGCGGCATCAAGGCCATCTATGCGCATGATCTGAAGGCCGCACTTGGCGATCTGTCCCACCGCATGCGTTATTCGGAAAGAGGCATTGAAGCAGCCGCCAATGCGATTGCCGCCGACATGACCGACCCGCTGACCGGCAACATGATCTGCGCCGGCACCACCAGCGGCGTGCGCGATGCCTGCAACGGCGATAGCGGCGGTCCGCTGTTCATGACCGGCGCCGACGGTCCGGTCCAGGTCGGCGTCGTCAGCTGGGGCGAAGGCCCGGCGGACGGGAGTGCGGCTTGCGGCCACAAGGACGCCTACGGCATCTACACACGGCTGGCCAACTACACCGGCTGGATCGAGACGAAAATGAAAACGCCGGCGCCGGCAAAGCCCAACGCAGGGCTAGGCACCGCCCAGAAACCGGCCACGCCCTGAAGCGAAGGCAATTCGCCTCACATGAAAAACGGCGGGAGAGGTCCCGCCGTTTTTATTTGCCGGCTTACCGAGCTTACTTTCTCGGCGGACCTTTGCGCTCGGCCGAAGCCGCCCACAAATTGATGTCGGACTCGCGTGCATAGCTATCGATCTCGGCGAGTTCGGCATCACTGAAGTCAAGCACCTTGAGCGCACCAACGCAGTCCTCGACCTGTTCCGGCCGGCTGGCACCGATCAGCGCCGAGGTCACCTTGCCCTTGCGCAGCACCCAGGCCAGCGCCATCTGCGCCAGTGTCTGGCCACGCTTGCCGGCGATGGCATCGAGCGCCTTGATGTTGGCGATGGTCCTGTCGTTGATGAAGGCTGTCTTCAGCGATTTGCCCTGGGAGGCGCGGCTGCCTTCGGGAATGCCACCGAGATATTTGTCGGTCAGCATGCCTTGCGCCAGTGGCGAGAACACGATGGAGCCGACGCCGAGCCCTTCGAGTGTATCGAGCAAGCCGTCTTCCTCCACCCAGCGGTTGAGCATCGAATAGCTCGGCTGATGGATGACGCAAGGCGTGCCAAGCTGCTTCAAAATATCGGCGGCCTCACGCGTGCGCTGCGAATTGTACGACGAGATGCCGGCATAGAGCGCCTTGCCCGAGCGCACGGCATGGTCCAGAGCACCCATCGTTTCTTCCAGCGGAGTGTCGGGATCGAAGCGGTGCGAATAGAAGATGTCGACATAGTCGAGCCCCATCCGCTTCAGGCTCTGGTCGAGGCTGGCCAGCACGTATTTGCGCCCGCCCCATTCGCCGTAGGGACCGGCCCACATCTCGTAGCCGGCCTTGGTCGAGATGATCAGCTCGTCGCGATAACCGGCGAAGTCGGTGCGCAGGATTTCGCCGAAAGCGGTCTCGGCCGAGCCGGGTGGCGGACCGTAATTATTGGCGAGGTCGAAATGGGTGATGCCAAGGTCGAAAGCCCGACGCACGATCGCCTGCTTGGTCTTGTGCGGTGTGTCATTGCCGAAATTGTGCCACAGCCCCAGCGATATCGCCGGCAGCTTCAGGCCGGAGCGACCACAGCGGTTGTAGATCATGTTCTCGTAGCGGTTTTCGGCGGGGATGTAGGGCATGGGAAAATCCTCAAATGGAAGCGAGCCAGTCGGCTGCCATCGCGACAATGCGGCGAGTCGGCTCTGCCCCCCACCCTTACCCCCTCCCGGCCGGAACGGGGAGAGGGTTGGGTGCCTGGTCTACTTCTTCTTCGCCAACAGCGCCTTGGCCTCCTTGACGCCAAGTGCGGCCGGCCGTTCGCAGCTGGTCTGCATGGCGACGAACTTGCCGGTTTCGCCTGAGCGCAACAGCCCAGTCATCACGTCGACGGCATGCAGCGCCAGTTCCATCGAGCAGCGGTGCGGCCTGCCTTCCGCAATCGCCACCGCCATGTCGGCGAGGCCGGCAGTGCGGTAGTTGGCCATCATGCCTTGCGAATGCATCTCGTTGGGAACGCCGAATGGGTGCTTCCATTTCGGCAGCTTCTTGACCGGCTTGCTGTCTTCGGTGAAGCGCACGTCGCCGCCGAAGAAGTTCGGATCTGGCACGAACACCGTGCCCGCCTCGCCATAGAGTTCCATCGGCGCGTGACCATGCGCCCAGACGTCCCAGCTGGTGTTCAGCGTGATCACGGCGCCATTCTCGAACTCCAGCAGGCCGTGGATGGTCGTCGGCGTGTTGACCGGGATCTTTTCGCCCGCGCGCGGCTTTGAGCTGATGGTGCGTTCCTTGGCTGGCGTCGACGCGAAGGCCGCCACCTGCTTCACCGGTCCGATCAGCTGGATCAGATTGGTGATGTAGTACGGCCCGATGTCGAGCACCGGTCCCGCGCCGGGCTGGAAGAAGAAGTCCGGATTGGGGTGCCAGTGCTCCATGCCGTGGCCCATGACGTGGCAGGTGCCGCTGGTGATCTTGCCGAGCTTGCCGGTGTCGATCAGGTCGCGGACCAGCTGATGCGCTCCGCCGAGGAACGTGTCGGGCGCCGAACCGATGCGCAGGCCTTTGGCCTCGGCGCGTTTCTTCAGGTCGAGCCCTTCCTTGACCGACAGCACGAAGGGCTTTTCCGAATAGACGTGCTTGCCCGCGTCGAGCACCTGCTTCGACACCTCGAAATGCACCGCTGGGATGGTCAGGTTGACGATGATGTCGATGTCGTCGGCCTTGAGCAGGTCGTCGACGGTTTCGGCGCGCAGCTTGAACTCCTTTGCCCGCGCCTTCGCCGCCTCCATGTTGATGTCGGCGCAGGCTCGCATCTCGATGCCGCGAAACAGCGGCGCCAGCGAAAAATACGCCTTCGAAATGTTGCCGCAGCCGATGACGCCGATGCCAAGTTTCTTTGCCATGCTGATTGCTCCTAGTAGGTCTTGACGGCTGCGATCGAGCGGCGGGCGAAGCGCTCGATGTCGTTCGGGTTGTCCTGTTCCATGACGTAGTATTGGGCCGCACTCTTGGCGCGGAGCACCTTGATCAGGCCGGCCCAGTCGATCGTGCCATGGCCGACATCCGACCAGCCGTCCTCGTCCAGTCCCTCGCCGGGCTTGGCCATGTCCTTGACGTGGACGGCGCTGATGCGCTTGCCATGCTTCTCGATCCACGCCAGCGGATCGTCGCCGCCGCGCACCACCCAGGCGACGTCGATTTCCCAGCCGATGTCTGGCGCTGCCGCGAGGATGAGTTCCTGCGGCACCGAGCCGTCGGCAAGTTTCTTGAACTCGAAATCATGGTTGTGCCAGGCAAAACCGTAGCCGGCCCTTTTCGCGGCGTCGCCAACCTTGGCCAGACGCTCGCCGAAACCGCGCCAGCCGGCGGCATCGGATGGGCGCTGGTCGGGCATCAAAAAAGGACAGATGAGCAGTGTGATGCCGAGCGCGTCGGCAATTTTGCGCACGCCGTCGAAATCGTTCTCGAGCGCGTCGATCGAGAAATGCCCGGTCGGCATGGCGAGCCCGTTCTTGTCGAGTTCGGCGCGGAAGGCCTTGGGATCATCATAGACGCCACCGAAGCCTTCGACCTGGGTGTAGCCGAGCTTGCCGAGCGTCTCGAGGACGCCTTCCCAGGGCTGGAAATTGCGGGCGCTGTAAAGTTGGAATGACCAGTTCATCGTCTCTGTCCGTTCTGCTTGTGGATTGTCGTTGGGAGAGTGGTTCTCGAAAGCTAGATGCGATTGCCGGTTGCGCTATCGAAGAGCGAAGCGCGCATCGGATCGAAGCCGACCGTCACCGCCTCATCGTTGTTGGGCGTGCGTTCCGAGGTGACCCGAACGCTGAAATTCTGCTGGGCAAGCTTCAGCCAGACCAGCGTGTCGGAGCCCATGGGTTCGACCACCTCGACATTGGCGACTGTCGAGAACGGCCAGTCCGTGCCACTGTTCAGGCTCACATGCTCGGGCCTGATACCGAGTACGGCCGGGCCGGGTGCTGGATGCCCGGCAAAGTCATAAGTGCCGAGCGGAATCTTGAGAGCGTCGGCCACGAACCGCCAACCGCCGTCCGCGTTTTCGAGTTGCCCATCGATGAAATTCATCGCGGGTGAGCCGAGGAATCCGGCGACGAAGCGGTTGACCGGGCGGTTGTAGATAGTCTGCGGCGCATCGAGCTGCTGAATGATGCCACCCTTCATCACAGCAATGCGGTCGGCCAGCGTCATCGCCTCGATCTGGTCGTGGGTGACATAGATCATGGTGTTCTGCAGCTTGCGATGCAGAAGCTTGATCTCGACGCGCAGCTCGGCACGCAGCTTGGCGTCGAGATTGGAGAGCGGCTCGTCGAACAGGAACACGTCGACATCTCGAACCAGCGCCCGTCCGATCGCCACGCGCTGTCGCTGGCCGCCGGAGAGCGCCGCCGGTTTACGCTGCAGCAGCGGCTCGATCTGCAGGATTTCGGCTGCCCGCGCGATCCGCTTGCCGATCTCGTCCTTTGGCGTGCCGGCGACCCGCAACCCGAAGGACAGGTTCTTCTCCACCGTCATTTGCGGGTAGAGCGCATAGGACTGGAACACCATGCCGATGCCGCGGTCCTTGGGCTCTTCCCAGGTGACGTTCTTGCCCTTGATGAAGATGCGGCCTTCGGAGACGTCGAGCAGGCCGGCAATGCAGTTGAGCAAGGTCGACTTGCCACAGCCGGAGGGGCCGAGCAGCACGATGAACTCGCCCTCCGCGACATCGAGATTGAGCGTCTGCAACACCGAGACCGCACCGAAATTGAGCGACAGGTTCTGGATCGAAACGCTGGTGCCGTTGGCTGCCGTCATCGCCATCACCCTTTCACCGCGCCGGCGGCGATACCGCGGACGAAAAGCTTGCCGGAAATGAAATAGACGATAAGCGGCACAAGCCCGGTCAGGATGGTGGCGGCCATGTTGACGTTGTACTCCTTCACGCCTTGCACCGAGTTGACGATGTTGTTGAGCTGCACCGTCATCGGATAGGTGTCGGGGCGGGTGTAGACGACGCCGAACAGGAAGTCGTTCCAGATGCCGGTCACCTGCAGGATGACGGCGACGACGAAGATCGGCAGCGACATCGGCAGCATGATGCGCAGGAAGATGCCCCAGAAGCCGGCCCCGTCGACGCGCGCCGCCCGAAACAGTTCTTCCGGCATCGAGGAAAAATAGTTGCGGAACAGAAGCGTCAGGATAGGCATGCCGAAAATGGAATGGACGATCACCAGCCCGCTGAGGCTGCCGTAGAGGCCGATCTCGCGCAGGATGATGACGATGGGGTAGATCATCACCTGGTAGGGAATGAAGGCGCCGACGATCAGGATGACGAAAAACGTGTCGGCGCCCTTGAAGCGCCAATTGGCCAGCGCGTAACCGTTGACCGAGGCGATGGCGATCGACAGCAGCACCGACGGCACGGTGATGCGCACCGAATTCCAGAAGCCGCGCGAAAGCCCGTCGCAGTTGAGGCCGGTGCAGGCTGACGACCACGCCTTGACCCACGGCTCGAAAGTGATCTCGAGCGGCGGCGAGAAGATGTTGCCGAGCCGGATCTCCGGCATGCCCTTGAGCGAAGTGACGACCATCACGTAAAGCGGCAGGAGGTAGTAGGCCGCCACGACAAAGAGTGTGCCGTAGAGAAAGATGTTGCGGCGCGAAAGCATACGGCGCGGTTTCGGGCCGTGGGGCCCGGCGATGTCCTGGCTGGAGGCGGCGATTGTTGGAGCGGGGGTGTTTGCCATGGTCATTTGCGCCGCCCGAATTCGAGATAGGCCCATGGCACGATGACGATCACCACCGAGAGCAGCATCATGGTCGAAGCGGCAAAACCCTGGCCGAGGTTCTGGGCGAAGAACATGTAGTCGTACACGTACTTGGCCGGCACCTCGGAGGCGATGCCCGGGCCGCCGCTGGTCTGGGCCACGACGAGGTCATAGACCTTGACGATGCCGGAGGCGATGATGACGAGCGTGGTGATGAAGACCGGCCGCATCATCGGGATGACGATGAACAGGTAGGTCTTCCACATCGGTATCCCATCCACCCGCGCCGCCTTCCAGATGTCCTCGTCGATGCCACGCAGGCCGGCCAGCATCAGGCACATGATGAGCCCGGTGCCTTGCCACAGTGCCGCGATCGATATGCCGTAGATGACGATGCTGGAATTGTAGAGCGGGTCGAAGCTGAAGCTCTCCCAACCCAGCGCTCGCACCACATGCTGGATGCCGAAATCCGGATTGAGCAGCCACTGCCAGACAAGGCCGGTGACGATGAAAGAGAGCGCAAAGGGATAGAGGAAGATGGTCCGGAACGTGTCCTCGAAGCGTATCTTCTGGTCGAGCAGCGCGGCAAGGAGGAAGCCGATGACCAACGAGAACACCAGCGAGATCGCGCCGTAGATCAAAAGGTTCTCAATCGAGATCAGCCAGCGCGGCGTCACCCACAACCGGTAATACTGGTCGAGCCCGACGAAATTCATCCGCGGTAAGAGCTTCGAATTGGTGAAGGAATAGAGCACCGTCCAAAGGGTGCCGCCGACGAAAACCACCCCAGCGGTGAGGATCATCGGGATCGAGGCGACCTTCGCATTGAGGTTGCGGAACAGCGGGTTGGGGCGTTCGCTCTTGCTCATCTCGTCAGCCGGCTGGGTAAGGGCGGTGCGGTCCCGGCCCTGCGTTCGCAAGGCCGGGAGCGAGGTGGGTTGCCTCCAACGTCAGTCTGCCGAAGCGATGAGGTCGGCGAAGCGCTTCTGCGCCTCTTCCACGGTCAATTCCGGCTTGGCGAAGAATTCGGCGAAAAGATCTTCCTTCTGCTTCTGGGTGTCCTGCGAGAGCAGCTGGTCCGTCCACGGTATGACGGCGCCCTTGGCGAGGATGGCGAGGCCCTTCTTCATGCAGTCGTTCGCCGCATTGAGATCGACGTCGCCGCGCACCGGCAGCGAGCCTTTCTTGAGGTTGAAGGCGACTTGCGTCTTGGGATCGAGCAGCGTCTCGGCCAACACCTCCTGCGCCTTGGACTTGTCGGCATCCTTGAGCAGCGGGAAGTAGAAGGCGTCGCCGCCGGTAGCGATGACTTCGTTCAGCCCAAGGCCCGGCAGGCAGGTATAGTCCTTGCCGGCAGTCTTTCCAGCAACCTGGAACTCGCCTTGCGCCCAGTCACCCATGATCTGGCCGCCGGCCTTGCCGGTAATGACCATGTTGGTGGCCTGGTTCCAGTCCTGCACATTGGTGTTCTTTGCCATCTTGCGGGCATCGTCCGCGGCCTTGAAGACCTTGGCGACTTCGGGACCGGCGGCGAATTTGGCATCCTTGTCCTTGTAGACCTTGAGGAATGCATCCGAGCCGCCCACCGCGGCAAGCAGCACGTCGAAGGCGCCGGAGGACTGCCAGGCCTGCCCGCCTACGGCGAGCGGGACGATGCCTGCCTTCTCCAGCGCCGGCGCGGCGGCCACGAATTCATTCCAGTCCTTGG
The DNA here is from genome assembly GCF_057784235.1 of Mesorhizobium sp. CNPSo 4670. Taxonomy (NCBI): domain Bacteria; kingdom Pseudomonadati; phylum Pseudomonadota; class Alphaproteobacteria; order Hyphomicrobiales; family Phyllobacteriaceae; genus Mesorhizobium; species Mesorhizobium sp. CNPSo 4670. The sequence continues at coordinate 186,680 of NZ_JBWJFQ010000010.1, forward strand.
GCACCGGCACGCCGGCCTTCTCGAAGGCTTCGTTCGACAGCCACAGCCACTGCCAGGAATGGATGTTGACGGGTACGCAATAGATCTTGCCGTCGATGGTGCAGCTGTCGAGCAGGCTCTTCGGCCGCACGAGTTCCGTCCACTTGCCCTTGGTGGCAACATCGGTGAGGTCGCGCATCAGGCCGGCCTGCACCAGCTCTTCCGCCTGTCGGCCGTGGTTGAACTGGGTGGCGCCCATGGGATCGCCGCCGGTGATGCGGCTGATCATGATCGGCCGCGCCGTGCCGCCGGAACCGGCGATGGCGCCATCCACCCAGTGATTGCCGGTGGCGTCGAATGCCTTGGCGAGTTCCGCCACGGCCGCGGCCTCGCCACCTGAAGTCCACCAATGGGTGACTTCCAGGTCCGTCGCGGCGGCCGGACCGGCAAATTGCAGAGTAGCCGTCGCTGCCAGCGCAGCGGTCAAAAGTCTGTATCGCATTTCGGTTCCTCCCAGAATCTGAAACGTTACAGATTTTGGATACGGGAATTGCGCGGACTGCGCAACCCCCATGAACGAACCGAGCAGGACATTTTTTCGAGCCACGAACAAATTCATATGAGCGCTCGCTTTTATATGCACCGCAACATGGATCGCTGCGCCGCAAAACATCAAAATTGGCGCGAAAGTCGGAAAAAGACGATGGCGAAGGCGATTTCTTCTGCAATCCCAATGGGTTTCGCAAGAGAGCCGTCCGCCTCGCCGTTAGCGGCCGCATCTCGACATTGGCAATCTGTAACGTTTCAGTATACTGACGCTTGCCGGGGCTGGAACGCACACTGTATCGCAATAGCGGCGATTGCCGACCCGGCCTGCGACTGCTATGCGCCTGACGGGCGGGACGAATGGACAGACGGCGTACAGAAAAGAACGCAGAGGCGTTGGCGCAGGGGCGGCCGACGTTGAAGACGCTTGCCTTCATGACCGGGCTCGGCGTCACCACCGTGTCGCGGGCCTTGAAGGACGCCCCGGAAATCGGCGCCGAAACAAGGCGCCGTGTCCAGCTCGTCGCCAAGCAGATCGGCTACCGGCCGAACCGCGCCGGCGTGCGCCTGCGCACCGGCAGGACCAATGTCATCAGCCTCGTGCTGAACACCGAACGCGAGATCATGAGCTTCGTCTCGGACATCATCTACGGCGTTTCGGAGGTCATTGCCGACACACCTTACCATCTGATCGTCACGCCCTATTCGCGCTCGCAGGATCCGCTCGACCCCATACGCTACCTGGTCGAGACGGGCTCCGCCGACGGCGTCATCATCTCACGCACGCAGCCGAATGATCCACGGGCCCGTTACATGCTGGAGCACGGCATTCCCTTTGCCACGCATGGCCGCACCGATATGGGGCTGGTCCACCCCTATCATGATTTCGACAACTACGCTTTTGCGGTGGAAGCCGTGCGTCGTCTGGCCGGCATCGGCCGCCGCCGGCTCGCTTTGTTGTCGCCGCCCGTCGGGCTGACCTACCACAGTCACACCGTCAACGGCTTTGCCGATGCGCTGAGCGAGGTTGGCGCCAGCGAAATCCCCTTCAACACCGTTTCTATCGACCATACGATCGAGCAGATCAGAATGCGGACCGCGCAAGTGATGCGCCGCGAAGATCGGCCGGACGGCTTTGTCAGCAGCGCCGCCGCGGCGACACTGGCCATTGTGGCCGGCATCGAGGATGCCGGCCTCAAGCTTGGCCGTGACGTCGATGTCGTGTCCAAGCAATCGTCGGACCTGCTGCATCTGTTTCGCACGGAATTGCTGGTCGTCAACGAGAATTTCCGGCTGGCGGGCTCCGAACTCGCCCGCTCCGTTCTCGGCTGGATCGGCGGCGCCGCGCCCGGCACGCTGCAGAGCCTGAGCGTGCCGAGCGAGGTGCTGGCCTATCGGCGTTCGGTGGATTAGCTATTTTCAGCCAGCTGCACCGCTGCCCCACGGCCCGTGGAATGCACCTGGTCCGTCGATACGCTCGAAGCCATGCGCGCCAAAGAAGTCGCGCTGCGCCTGGATCAGGTTCGAGGTGCCGCGGCCCTGGCGGTAGCTGTCGAAATAGGCAAGCGCGGAAGATAGCGCCGGCACCGGCGAGCCTGCCTCCGATGCTCTTGCCACGATACGCCGCAGCGACGGATGCGCTTCCTGCATCAAGGCAATGAAGGCTGGCGCCATCAGAAGATTGGTCGATGCGCCGCCGGAACCGAACGCCTCGGCCATGGTGTCGAGCATCTGCGAGCGGATGATGCAGCCAGCGCGCCAGATCCTGGCGATGGTCGGCATCGGCAGGTTCCAGTTGAACTCCTTGGAGGCGCCGCTCATCACCGCAAAGCCTTGCGCGTAGGCGGCGATCTTGCCGGCGAACAGCGCCAGTTCGAGATCTCCAAGCAATGCGTCCCTGTCGCCGGAAATCTTCGTCACCCCGATATTGCCATAGGCTTTTTCCGCCGCCAGCCGCTCGTCCTTGATCGACGACAGCACGCGCGCCGCCACGGCCGCCTCGATCGCGGTCGCCGGAATGCCGAGCTGCTGTGCCTCGATGACCGACCATTTGCCGGTGCCCTTCTGGCCGGCGCGGTCGAGGATGATATCGACCACCGGCTTGCCGGTCTTCGGATCGTCTGCGGCCAGCACCTTGGCGGTGATCTCGATCAGGTAGGAATTGAGCCTGCCCTTGTTCCAGTTGGAAAACACCGTGCCGATATCCTTCGGCCCCATGCCGAGGCCGTCGCCCAGGATGCCGTAGATTTCGGCGATCATCTGCATGTCGGCATATTCGATGCCGTTATGGATGGTCTTGACGAAATGGCCGGCGCCGTCGGTGCCGAGCCACGCCGCGCAGGGCTCGTCGTTGAATTTGGCGGAGATCGCGGTCAGCACGTTCTCGACGCGTTTCCAGGAATCCTCGGTGCCGCCGACCATGATCGACGGCCCGTGGCGCGCGCCCTCCTCGCCGCCGGACACGCCCATGCCGATGAAAGTCAGCCCCGAGCCCGAAAGCTCGGAGAAGCGCCGCATCGTGTCGCGGAAATTGGCGTTGCCGGCATCGATGACGATGTCGTTGGCCGACAGCACGCCACGCAAGGCTTCGATCTGTTCGTCGACCGGCTTGCCGGCCAGCACCATGATGATGATCGGGCGTGGCGGCCGGATCGCGGCGGCGAGTTCCTCCAGGCTGTAGCAAGGCACCACCATGTCCCTCAGCGCGCCGGCATTCTCGACGAAAGCGTCGGTGCGTGCCCTGGTTCGGTTGAAGACAGCGATGCGGTGCCCGTGCTCGGCGATGTTGAGCGCCAGGTTGGAGCCCATCGTGCCAAGGCCGATCAGGCCGATTTCGGCTTTTTCCATCGTTTCTTCCCTGCTTTCGGATCTTGTTGTTTCGAGCTCGCGGTTTACCGGGATGCCCATTCTTCGGCGAGATGATTGACGGGCCTTTCGGGCCGCGTCAACCGCCTCGCCGAATTGTGTTGCATCGGCCGAGTTCGGGGCACTTGGCGGTCCAGCTATTACGGTCTGATATCGACGGGCGCTTCGATCTTCACCATCTCGAAGTCCGAGACCAGAATGTCGATGCGCACCATCCAGCGGCCAGGAACCGGGATCACGAGATCGTCGACACGCCAGCTGCCATCGCCGGGCTTGGTCGCGGCACGTTTGAGCGCCTCGATGCCTGAATCGGGCTTCGACAACACCAGCGTCACCTCCTTGGCGTCGAGCGGTCCGAAATCGCCGGTCATGATGATCATCGAGGCGACGACCGGTCCGGCATGGCCGGGCGTGATGCTGAGATCGGCCATCGCTTGCAGCGTATGGATATGGACCGAGACCGGTTGCGCCGCGGCGATCGCCAGCGCCCGTGGTGGGGGCGTGAAGCGCCAGCCCGCGGCGACACCGAAGATCGCCAGCACGATCAGCATTTCGGCGCAGATCGAGTGGGCGAGCCTGTGCTGCACTTCCGTCGCTCCGGCCTCGGCCGATGCGGTGAGTTTCCAGCGGTTGACGGCGGCAAGCGTGAACAGAAAGACCAGCAGCCCGAGCTTGATCAGCAACAGCTTGCCATAGGCGGTGTTTACCAACGCCGCCGGCGTCTGCACCTGGATGACGGCAAGCACGATGCCGGCAGCGACAAGCACGACCACCACCGGCACGATCATGCGTGAGAACCGCCGCAGGAGTGGCGCGACCTCCGCGGACTGACCTTTCAGCGCCAGACCGAGCGGCATCAATGCGCCGGCCCAGAAAGCGATGCCGACGCCGTGCAGGAACACCATCGGTCGGGTCAGCCATTGCGGTTCGGCGGCGCTGGCATGGCCGCTGGCGGCCAGCGCAATACCTACACCGGCAAGTCCAGCCAGCGCGACTGGCTTGGCGGCCACGCGCGGCCCCGCCAGCGACAGCAGACCGAGCCCCAGCGCGATCAAGGCGGCCAGCACCGTCCAGCCGAAGCTGGTATCGAGCCCGGTCCGCCAGATGATCGGCTGCGCCAGATGGGAGAGCGGTGCCCCGAGCGCATCAAGCCCCTGCAAGCCGAGCGACGCCGGGGCCGCGACCAGCCCACACAGGATTGCCCCGATAACGAAGCGCCGGCCGGACGGCCTGTCCTGGGCCAGCCATGCAAGGGCGAAAGCGCCGCCGACGCCAAGGAAAAGGCCGATGTAGAGAAGAACCTTGCCGAACCAGATTGCCGATCGCTGCGGCCAGTCGACCGCCTCGGAGACGACCGGCGGCTCTGTTGGCGCGCCGATGGAAAACAGCAGCGAACCGCCTACCGGATGACCATCTGCGGAGATGACGCGCCAACTCAGCACATGCGTGCCGGACTTGAGGTCCTGCGGATTGTCGATTTCGACCGTCTGGTCGCTGAGGCGGAAGGCGGTCAATGGAACCGGCGTGCCGTCGGGCCTCACCAGCGTCAGCACCAGCGGCGAGACCGGCTCGCTGAAGGTCAGCGAGAACTGTGTCGGCCCCTGTGCCAGCACCGCGCCGTCGGCCGGGTCGGTCTTAATCAGCGCGGCATGAGCTAAGGCCGGACTTGTCGAGGCCATGACGATGAGCAGCAGCAGCATCGCCAGAAAGCCCACGGCAACCCGGCTGACGAGCTTGCTGGCCATGTGAATCATCCGAAGTGAGGATATCGCGATCATGCCATTGTCATGAAATGGCGGCGCGTTCGGCGAACGAAGCGCGCCGCCGAAAGACATCATTTCTTCGGCAACAGCTTGATGCCGGGCGCCGGATTTTCCAGGGCGTCTTCATCCTGCCCTGCTGCCGGGATCTCGATCCAGCGATCAGCGGCGCCGTCGCATTCCTGCACCACAGGGAAGTAGAGCTTCTGGCCCACGGGGAGATCGGCCGTCAGCGTCGCGCGGAAAACGAACTCGTCATAGAATTCATCCGGCAGGCTGCCGCCGCTCCAGTCGACTTCCTTGACCCCATCGGTCACCGCCTGACCGTAGAGCTGGTAGGATTTGTCGTACTTGCCCTTCTTGACCTGCAGCGTCCAGCCCGGCTTCGGCATCGGTTTCACCGCGATCACCCCTTCCGGGATTTGCACGCGAAGGGCGATCGTCGCCTTGCCGTCGCAACCATGCGGCACGCGCAGGACAGCCTTGTAGGTCGAGCCGACAGCCGCTTCCTGGGTTTCGAGCGTGATGTGCGCAAAGGCAGCACTTGTCCCGAGCAGAAAAAGCGCACCGGCCGACAAAAGGTACTTGTTCATGATGGTCCCTCTAGAATCTTGATCAATACGATGGCCGGTTCAGTCGTTGTCTTCTTGAGGCGCAGGGCTGCCCATGGCTTGCACTGCGAATTCGACCGTCACCTTCCCGGCCTTTTCGAAGGTCAGGGTGGCGGCGAACATCTCGCCTTGCTTGGGTGGCTGCTTCAAATCCATGAACATCACATGATAGCTGCCGGGTCCCAAAACGACCTTGCCGCCAGCCGGAATCTCCAGGCCGCCAGCAACCGGCCGCATGGTCATGACGCCGTCTTTGACGCCCATCTCATGCAGCTCGGCCTTTCCCGAGATGTCGGTGGAAATCGACAGCAGCCGATCCGGCGTGCTGCCTTTGTTGGTAATGGTGAAGTAGCCGCCGGCCACCTTGGCGCCGGCCGGCGTGGCACGTGACCAGGGGTGCCCAATCTCGAGATCGCCGATCTTGAATCCATGTGCGAAGCCGGTCTGGGCGCCAGCGAACAACAGCGCAAAAGCCAGTACGGCGATGCCGAGACCCGCCTCGAAGCTGCGTCGAATGCTGCCGGGCCTGGGACGCGCGGCAGTGCGGAAAAAATGGGACATGGTTGCTCCATGAAGTGAAGGTCGCGCCGTTGCCGGTCGCGGACAGTTTGATGTTGGATGGGTACGCTCGCGAAAGGTTCCGCCGGGCAGACAGGCTCAGGCCGTCCGCGGCGGCGCGCGAGGGTTCGACGGCGAGCGCTCACGCGCAAAGTCGAGATGGATGGCCGCCGGAAAGACGAAGGCGACGGCCTCAAAGGAACGCGCGCCCAGGGCAAGGCCCGCAACGGGCGGCGGTGCAAAGGTCGGCGAAAACATGCTGCAGCCAAGCACGCAACATGCCGGCAGATGCGACGGCGGCGGGTTGCCGCCGGGAAGCTGGGTCGCACCCTCACGGGTGCAGATGACGTTGCCGAAGGCATCGAGTTGTGACGCATTCGGCGCGGTGCCGAACGCGAACGCACCGAGCGTCGACTGGAGCAGCAGCAGATAGGCCGCGACAAGCGCGACCACAATGCTCCACCGTTTCTCCCGGCCGTTCAAACGATCTGCCTCATCGAGCAATCACCGGAGCGATACCTATCACGGGAGGGGCAGGTCGAAAATCGGCAAATTCGATGCTGCGGCAACGCGGCATATCAGGATTTCAGTGGCGGCCGGCTCTCCGGGATAGAGGTCAGCAATGTCTGGCGCGCCGACTTCAGGTGCTTGCGACAGGCGGCGTCGACCTTGCCGAGGTCGCGCGATTTGAGCGCCGCGATATAGGCGAGATGCTCACCGATCGCGACCTCGTTGCGCTCGCGCTCCTGCGCCTTGTTCCATTGGTAGTGATAGTGGAAGATCATGGCGATGACGTCGTAGAAATCGACGATGAAGCGGTTGTGCGACGCCCGGTGGATGAGCCGATGGAGGCGCTCGTCCAGCTCCGAGAATTCGTTGAAGCGGGTGGCGATTTCGCTTGCCAGCAAGCGATGCTCGTCCTCCAGGCGGTCGAGATCGGTCCAGACCGCGCTGTCCTGCGGCAGAGCGGCGAAGGCTGCCGCCGAGCGCAGTTCAAACATTTCGCGGATTTCGGTCAGTTCCAGCGCGAAGGCACGGGTGAAGCCCTTCAGCACCCAATGGCTGTTGCGGCGCTTCTCTATCAGGCCGAAGCGGGAGAAGCGGATCAGGAACTCGCGCACGCTGGTGGTGCCGACGCCGATCTCGCGCGCCAGTTCGAGCTCGTTGATCTGCATGCCGGCCTCGGCGCCGCCGGCGAGCAACCGTCGCATGAACGACCGCTCGATGATTTCGGCGAGCGTATCGGTCTCCTCCTCGGGGAAGAAATCATCGGGACGCGGTTCGCGCAGCACCGTCTTGGCGCGCTTGTTCCAGGCGATCAGCCCGGTCTCTTCCATGCGCGCCAGGATGGTGCGGACGGTCGTCCGGCTGACGCCAAGCAACGTACCCAGTTCCGGCTCCGAAGGCAGGCTGCGTGTTTCATCGAGCAGCCTGAGGCACCTGTTGTAGGCATCCTTGTAGACGTTGTTGCTCTTCGACATCCCTGACCCGTTGCACGCCGTCGCTTGCGGCTGCTGGCTTGAAGCGCAATATGACGTTCCCATGACCCCTGAAAAGCGAAATCGCTTTTCGGAACACCCAAGACATGCGGAACTCCCCAGCGAAAAAACAATTGACGCAAAACTGTTTTTTCACGATAAAAGACATTATCTTTTAACAGGCGCGTGTCAATCCGCCCGCGCATCCCAGGATCACCCAGGAAACCGCCCGTGAACGCCTCCAACAGCATTCTTCTGTCTCCCGCCGACAATGTCGCCGTCGCTAACGGCCGCATCGAGATCGGCACCACGCTGCCGGGCGGTGCAGTCGCCGCTGCTCTGATCGAGCCCGGCCACAAGGTGGCGATCAAGCCGATCGCCGCCGGCGAGGCCGTGGTGAAATACGCCCAGGCAATCGGCCGCGCGACACAGGACATCGCGCCGGGCGAGCACGTTCATTCGCACAATCTGGTTTTCGAATCCGGCCGTTTGCCGGTGGTGCCGCCGAGCGAGGCCGAGCACGCGACGGAGGCCGACCGCACCCGGACCTTCATGGGCTATCGCCGCGCCGATGGTCGTGCGGGTACGCGCAACTTCATCGGCATCATCGCCAGTGTCAATTGCTCGGCTACTGTTTGCCATGCCATCGCCGACCAAGCCAACCGGACCCTGCTACCGAAATATCCCGGCATCGACGGTTTCGTCCCGATCGTCCACGGCCAGGGCTGCGGCATGAGCGGCACCGGCGACGGCATGATGGTGCTGCATCGCACGCTCGCCGGCTATGCCCGCCATCCCAATTTCGGCGGCGTGCTGATGGTCGGGCTCGGCTGCGAGGTCAATCAGCTCACGCTCTATGGCCAGAAGGGCGCCGCCGCCGGCAAGCGCCACTTCAACATCCAGGACGCCGGTGGCTCGCGCAAATCGGTCGAAAAGGCGATGCTGGTGCTGGCCGAGATCGCAGAGGAAGTCGGCCAGTTGAAGCGTGAGCCGATCCCGGTCAGTGAGATCGTGGTCGGCCTGCAATGCGGCGGCTCCGACGGCATGTCCGGCATTACGGCCAATCCGGCGCTGGGCGCAGCCGTCGACATCCTGGCCGGCGTCGGCGGCATCGGCATCCTTTCCGAGACAACCGAGATCTATGGTGCCGAGCACCTGCTTGCCTATCGCGCGGCAACACCGGAGATCGCGCAGAAGCTCGACGGTTTCGTCAAGTGGTGGGAGGATCACGTCGCCAAGCATGGCGCCTCGATCGACAACAACCCCTCGCCCGGCAACAAGCGCGGCGGCCTCACCACCATCCTGGAGAAGTCGCTGGGCGCGGTCGCCAAGGGCGGCCAGACGCCGCTCAACGGCGTCTTCGGCTATGCCGAAAAGGTCACCGGCAACGGACTGGTGTTCATGGACACGCCAGGCTACGACCCGGTCTCGGCCACCGGACAGGTGGCGGGCGGGGCCAATGTCATCGTCTTCACCACCGGCCGCGGCTCGTGCTTCGGCTGCCGGCCGACGCCATCGATCAAGGTCGCCAGCAACTCGACTATGTATCACACCATGGAAGAGGATATGGACGTCAACTGCGGCGTCATCGCCTCGGGCGAGAAAACCATCGCCGGCATGGGCCGCGAGATCTTCGAACTGATCGTCGAGACGGCTTCCGGCCGCAAGACCAAGAGCGAGGATTTCGGCTATGGCGACAACGAGTTCGTGCCTTGGCATCTTGGTGCAACGCTCTAACCCGTTGTTTTTGCGTAATTCCGGACGGAAGCCGTTACACATTTTTCCTGGAATTGCTCTGGATTGAACTGATATCTGAAGGCTGCCAACCGGATACGGTCGGCAGCAGGGAGGTTTTCGCATGAACAAGCGCCGCATCGGACAGACCGCGCTCGAGGTCACCGAGATCAGCTTTGGCGGCGCCGCGATCGGCGGCCTCTACCGCGCCTGTTCGCGCGAGTCGGCGATGGAGACGCTGCAAGGTGCCTGGGAGGCCGGCCTGCGTTATTTCGACACCGCACCCTTCTACGGTTTCGGCCTGTCGGAACGCCGCTTCGGCGACTTCCTGCGCTACAAGCCGCGCGATTCCTATGTGTTGTCGACCAAGGTTGGCCGCCTGTTCCGTCCCGTTCCGGACGACCGTGTTCCCGATCACTCCTATGTCGATCCGCTGCCGTTCGCGCTGGACTACGACTATTCCTATGACGGCATCATGCGTTCGGTCGATTTCAGCTATGCGCGGCTTGGCCTCAACAAGATCGACATCTTGTTCGTCCACGACATCGGTGCCTATACGCATGGCGTCGAGAAAACCAAACTGCATTTTCGCGAGTTCATGGACGGCGGCCTCAAGGCACTCGAAGAGCTGAAGCGTTCCGGCGTCATTTCCGCCTATGGGCTCGGCGTCAACGAAGTCCAGATCTGCCTCGATGTGATACGTCGCGCGCCACTTGATTGCATCCTGCTCGCCAGCCGCTATTCCTTGCTCGACCGCAGCGCCGAAGCGGAACTGCTGCCATTGTGCAGGGCACAACAGACGTCACTGGTCATCGGCGGCGTGTTCAACTCCGGCATCCTGGCGACCGGGCCTGTGCAAGGCGCACATTTCGACTACCTGCCCGCCAACCACGATGTGCTGGACCGCGTCGGTGCGATGGAAAGGATCGCCACCGAGGGTGGCTATCCGCTGGCCGCTGCCGCATTCCAGTTCCCCTTGCATGAACCTGCGGTCGCCACGGTGCTGACCGGCACCGCCAAGCTGGCAAACCTGACCCGCAACCTCGAATTGCTCGACGTCGACGTGCCCGAGACGGAATACGCCAGATACCGGCCCTATACGCTGGTGCAGGAGCTGGCGTGAAGCCCCCATCCACCCACCGTGAGAGGTGACCTGGGCTTCACATTCCTGCGATCCCATGAAAGAATGAACATTCCATATTGACTAACGAGTGGAATTAATATTCCATGACTTCACGGAACGGAACGGGAGCGTTTGACGGCGGCAAGGGAGGAGTGGCGCGGTTATTTCCCCCTGCCAGACCTCGGCAGGGTTGATGCGAAACACCGCTTGCATCGGACAGGTCGATGCACTATCAAAACACTGTAAATGTTTTTTATTGATAAAGTTCTGTTTGGGCCACGCCTATCCGGACGGAGCTTCCGTAACGTTCACCGGGCGACTTAGGGAGGATTCCTAATGAAATTCGTAACCAGCATTCTCAACCGCCGCGCCGTGATGACGCTGGCAGCAGCCTCGATGCTCGCCGGCGTCATGCATTCGGTGCCGGCTTCGGCGGCGGACGTGACCATTCCGATCATCGTCAAGGACACCACGTCCTTCTACTGGCAGATCGTTCTGGCCGGCGCCCGCAAGGCCGGCAAGGACCTGGGCGTCAACGTACCGGAACTCGGCGCCCAGGCTGAAACCGACGTCAACGGCCAGATCTCGATCCTCGAGAATGCCGTCGCCGGCAACCCGGCCGCCGTCGTCATCGCGCCGACCGAAGCCAAGGCGCTTGGCAAGCCGATCGACGAAGCCGCTGCCAAGGTCAAGGTTATCGGCATCGACTCCGGCGCGGACTCCAAGGCCTTCACCTCGTTCCTGACCACCGACAACGTGCAGGGCGGCCGCGTCGCTGCGGACGGTCTTGCAGCAGCCATCGGCGAAGCCAATGGCGGTAAGGTCGAGGGCAAGGTCGCGTTGATCACAGCACTTCCCGGTGCCGGCTCGCTGGAACAGCGCGCCCAGGGCTTCAAGGAACAGCTCAAGGCAAAATATCCGGGCCTCGAGCTCGTCGCCGACAAATATGCCGACGGCCAGGCCACCACCGGCCTCAACATCGCCACCGACCTGATCACCGCCAATCCGGACCTGAAGGGCATCTTCGCCTCCAACCTGATCATGGCGCAGGGCGTCGGCCAGGCGATCGCCGAGAACAAACTTGCCGGCAAGGTCGGGCTGATCGGATTCGACAGCGACGAGAAGCTGATCAAGTTCCTCAATGACGGCGTCATTTCCGGCCTCGTCGTCCAGGACCCGTACCGGATGGGCTATGACGGCATCAAGACGGCGCTCGCCGCCTCGAAGGGCGAGAAGGTCGAGGCCAATGTCGACACCGGCGCCAACCTCGTCACCAAGGCCAACATGAAAGAGCCGAAGATCGACGCGCTGCTCAACCCGAAGCTCTGAGCCGCCGTATCCAAATCGTTTCCGGGGCCTCGCGCCCCGGAAACATCCACTGCCGGCACAAACGGCTTGGCAATCCACAAGCTTGAGCTAGGCTGCCTTTCGAGGCGTATCCTTGCCTCGCAGCGTGCCAAATCGTGAGGCCAATCTGGGAGGATTGTCATGACGTCGACGGCGCAGGAACTGCATCCGGCACCCGTGCTGGAACCAGGGCGGACCATCCTCGAATTGCGCGGGTTGGAGAAGCGCTATCCCGGCACCCACGCCCTGAAGCCGGTCAACCTCGCTTTCAAGTCCGGCGAGATCCACGCCATCGTCGGCGAGAACGGCGCCGGTAAATCGACGCTCATCAAGCTTCTCACCGGCGTCATGCCGCGCACCTCCGGAGAGGTGATCTGGGAGGGCCAGCCGGCAGCCTTGGCGACACCGCATGAGGCGATGGCACTCGGCATCAATGCCGTGCACCAGGAGGTCGTGCTCTGCCGTCACCTGACGGTGGCAGCCAACATGTTCCTCGGCGAGGAGAATTCGCGCTTCGGCATCCTGCAGCAACGCGCCATGGTCAAGGAAGCGCAGAAGATCATCGACGATCTCGGCTTCGATCTGCCGGCGCATGTCACGCTCGGCGACCTCACCATCGGCCAGCAGCAGCTGATCGCCGCCGCCCGCGCCACCGTGCGCGGCACCAAATTCCTGATCTTCGACGAGCCGACCGCCTACCTGACCCGCAAGGAGGCCGACCAGCTCTTCACCCTGATCCGCCGACTGAAGGGCGAGGGCGTGACGATCATCTACATCAGCCACCGCATGGAGGAAGTGTTCGAGCTGGCTGACCGTGTTTCCGTACTGCGCGACGGCACGCTGGTCGGCACCCGCAACATCGCCGAGACCAACGACGCGGAGCTGGTCAAGATGATGATCAACCGCTCGATCGAACAGATCTACCACAAGGAACATTTCACACCGGGCGCGGCGATCCTCGAATCCAGGAACCTTTCCGGCAAAGGCTTCGAGAATGTATCGATGACGGTCCGAGCCGGCGAAATCGTCGGGCTCTACGGCCTGATCGGCGCCGGACGCAGCGAGTTCGTCACCACGCTTTACGGCCGCCACCGCAAATCGGCCGGCCAGATCCTGTGGGAAGGCAAGCCGGTCCAGATCAACTCGGAGCATGACGCGATCAAGCTTGGCATGGCGCTGGCGCCGGAAAGCCGTCGCGATCAGGGTCTCTGCCTCAACCTTTCGGTCGGCCTCAATCTCAATCTGCCGATCTACAAGCGCATCTCGAACAATCTGCTGATCTCCAATGCGCAGGAAAGGACCCAGGCCGACCGCCAGATCGCCGATCTCAGGATCAAGACGCCGACGCGCAGTGCACTGGCGTCCAGCCTGTCAGGTGGCAACCAGCAGAAGATCGTCATCGGCAAATGGCTGGCCCACGGCGCCAGGCTGTTCATTTTCGACGAGCCGACGGTCGGCGTCGACGTCGGCACCAAGGCCGAGATCTACCGCCTGTTCAGCGTATTGTTGTCGAAGGGAGCCGGCATCATCCTGATCTCGTCCTACCTGCCCGAGGTCTACGAATTGGCCGACACGCTGCACGTATTCCGCCGCGGCAAACTGGTGGCCACGCACGGGTTCCGCACCGCCGACCACGAGGAAATTCTCACACAGGCGCTCGCCGAGAAACAAGAAAAGCTGGGAGAACAGATATGAGCACCGAGGCGATTCCTGCCGAAAAACCGAAGCGCAACTACAATGCCCTGTTCGGGCTGACGCTGCTGGCGCTGCTGGTGCTGCTGTGGGTCATCCTGTCACTGTCGACATCAAGCTTTGCTTCGGCCAACAACATCTCGAACCTGCTGCGCCAGGGCTCGATGATCGCCATCCTGGCCGTCGGCCAGACCTTCGTCATCATCACCGGCGGCATCGATCTTTCGGTCGGCGCCGTGGTTGGCTTCGCCACCGTCATAGCCGCGATGCTGATCAATGCCGGCGTCCCGGTCTTCCTCGCCATCCTCATCACCTTGCTGGTCGGCGTCGCCATTGGCCTGTTCCATGGCTTCGGCATCGTCAAGATGGGGCTGCCGCCCTTCATCATCACGCTGGCAACGCTGACGTCGTTGCGCGGCATCGGTCTTTTGATGACCAACGGCAATTCGATCTCGATCAACAACGATGCCTTTCAGGAGTTCTCGCGCAACTCCTTCCTCGGCGTCCCCAACCTGTTCTGGATGGTGATCCTGGTCGGCATTCCGGCCTACATCTTCCTCCATCACAGCCGTTGGGGCCGGTATTTGTTCTCGGTCGGCTCCAATGCCGAGGCCTCGCGCCTGTCCGGCGTCAATGTCCAGCGAACCATCTACATGGCTTACACGCTGTCGGGTCTCTGCGCGGCATTCGTCGGCGTGTTGCTGGCCTCACGCATCGGCATCGGCAACCCGACCCAAGCCGAGGGTTGGGAACTGCAAGCGATCGCGTCGTCGGTGATCGGCGGCACCTCGCTGTTCGGCGCGGTCGGCTCGGTGCACGGGCCGCTGCTCGGCGCCTTCATTCTGGCCACCATCAACAACGGCGCCAATCTCTTGAACGTCAACGCCTTCTGGCAGCGCATCATCACCGGCGCGCTGATCATCATCATCGTCTATTTCGACGGGCTGCGACGCCGCGGTAGCAAGTGACAATAATTTGAGATCGATCGCCGGCCCTGTCGCGAAAATGGGCCGGCGATTTTCATGACAAACTGGATTGAAGCATGAAAGCCGTCGTCTGCCGCTCGCCTGCTGAGCTTGTCCTGGAAGACCGTCCGGCGCCGAGCGCGCCACCCCCTGGCTGGGCGCTGGTGGCTGTCAGCCATGTCGGCATCTGCGGCACCGACTATCATATCTACGAAGGCAAGCACCCATTCCTCGCCTATCCCCGCATCATGGGCCATGAGGTGTCGGGAACGATCGTCGAGACCGGCGAAGGCGTTGAACTTTCCGCTGGCGAGCCGGTGGTCATCAATCCCTATCTTTCCTGCGGCAAGTGCATCGCCTGCCGGCACGGCAAGCCGAATTGCTGCGTCAGGATCGAGGTGCTCGGCGTCCATCGCGACGGCGCCATGTGCGAACGGATTCTGGTGCCGGCACGAAATCTCTATCCGGCAAACGGCCTGTCGCTGGCCGACGCCGCCGCTGTCGAGTTCCTGGCCATCGGCGCGCATGCTGTGCGGCGCGCAAGCGCCGATCCCGGCGCCCGCACGCTGGTCATCGGCGCCGGTCCGATCGGGCTCGGCACGGCCATCTTCGCCGGCATCGCCGGGCTTGACGTGACGCTGCTCGACATGAGCAGCGAAAGGCTTGCCTTTGCCGCCAACGAGCTCGGCTTCCAGACCCTCGACGGTTCGCGCGGCGCGGTGTCCGATCTGGTCGGGCAAGCGACCGCTGGCGAAGGCTTCGATGTGGTCTTCGACGCCACCGGAAACACCCAGTCGGTGCAGTCGGCCTTCGCCCATGTCGCGCATGGCGGAACGCTGGTGCTGGTCAGCGTCGTCAAGGACGACATCACCTTCTCCGATCCGGAATTCCACAAGCGCGAGATGACCCTGATCGGCAGTCGCAATGCGTTGCGCGCCGACTTCGACCACGTCGCCGCCTCGATCCGCAACGGCGCCGTGCCATTGGCCAAGCTCGTCACCCACCGCACCACGCTGGCCGGCACGCCACATGATCTCGCGCGCTGGGCACACGAGAAATCCGGTCTGATCAAGGCTGTGATAGAAGTCCGATGAGTGCAATTCCAGTAAAAGTGTGAAGCGGTTTTTCCCAGGAAAAGCGCTTAGCGCCTTCCCTAGGGAACTGCGTTCGACAATCTAGGCAACCGGCGGTGTCGGCTCACAACGCCGACAATTTGAGTTCGACCCGCTCGGCCGGGAACCGAGACTCGGAAAACTGGATCGGCTGGCCGTCGGGCGTGACGTTGACGGCGACCGTGACCAGCACGATTGCGCCGGGCTGCAGGTCGAGGTCGGCAAGGTCGGCGGCATCGGCATGGCGCGCCGACAGCATGGTCGATTGCCTGAGATAATCATCTATGCCGAAACGCGCCAGCGATGCGGTGATCGAGCCGGTCTCCGCCATGGCGGCATCAATGCCGGCAAAGCGCCTCGCCTCGAACCAGCCGGCAGCACGCGACACCGGGCGGCCATCGGCTTCGCCGCGTGTTTCCAGCCGGATCACGTTTGTCCCCCTGGCTAGGCCCAGCCCCTCGGCGACGCGCCGGCTGGCCGGCTCCACCGACGAGGCAAGCAGGACAATATGCCGTTCCGACGCCTGCCCTTGCAGGCCTGCCGAAAACCGTGTTCGCGCGCCGATCGGATAGGACAGCCGCTTGCGCGACAGCACGAAGGTGCCGCGTCCCTGTTCGGCCCGCAGCACCCCTTCCTGCACAAGGGCTGCTATGGCACTGCGCACCGTGTGACGGTTGACGCCATAGCGCTCGGCCAGCGCAACCTCCGGCGGCAGCGCTGCATTCTCGGCGAAATCGCCGATGGCGATCGCATGCAGGATCTTGTCGGCGATCTGCCGCCACAGCGAGACACCACTCCGCCGCTCAATGCTGTCCGCTGCCAGCTGCCCGACCATTTTAATTGTCCCAGCCTCCCATTGCTTGTCATCCACCCGTCATGGACTCGCGCTAGATAATAGGTATAATTTGTATAATTGTCTATATCAGTAGACAAATTTAGACAAGAGGATTATTGCTCATGCGAGGACAGGAAGCCCGCAACCAAGCCGAGCGCAAGGCCGCCATGGCAACACTGGCACAATCCAGCGGCGATGACGTCGTCCGGCTCTGGAACGCGTCCGGACTGCCCTCGGAAGCTGAGCTGCTGCGCGGACCGGAAACCGGCCTGGTCACCGTGCGCGGCCGCATCGGCGGTGGCGGCTCCCCCTTCAATGTCGGTGAGACAACCGTTACCCGCGCCACAGTCAGGCTCCCGACCGGACAGGTCGGCCATTGCTATGCGCTTGGCCGTGACAAGCAGAAGGCGAGGCTGGCGGCCATCGCCGACGCGCTGTGGCAGGACCCGGCGCGTCGCGCCGAGGTCGAGACCGTGCTTATTGCGCCTCTGCGATCGGCTCTGGCCACCGCGCATGAACGGCGCCGCGCCGAGACGGCGGCAACGAAGGTGGATTTCTTCACCATGGTTCGCGGAGAAGACTGATGGACATCGCAGCGCAATCGATCGAGGGCGGTTTTGCCGATCCGGTCTTTAACGCCCAGACCGTGTTTCGCGCCGTCATGGACGCGATGGCGCGGCCGGGCAGCGTGCAACCCCTGCCCGCCTTCGCCCGCCCGCCGGTTCCGCTTTCAGCGACCGCCGGCGCCGTAGCCCTGGCGCTTTGCGACAACGACACCCCGCTCTGGCTCGACCCGGCTTTGCAGGCCTCTACCGCGATCAAATCCTGGCTTGGTTTCCACACCGGTGCGCCTTTGGCCAACACGCCGGCCGATGCGCATTTCGCTTTGATCGCCACGCCGGCCGAGATGATGGCGCTCGACGGTTTTTCGCAAGGTACCCAGGATTATCCCGACCGCTCCACCACGCTGATCCTGCAAGTCAGTGATCTCGTTTCCGGCGCCCCGCTGCTGCTCGAAGGCCCCGGCATCGAAACCAGTGCCACGATCGCGCCGGCGCAGATGCCGCGTCATTTCGTCGAGCAGTGGAAGCAGAATATCAAGCGCTTTCCGCGTGGCGTCGACATCATCCTCGCCACATTGGATGGCGTCGCCTGTCTGCCGCGCACAACGCGCATCAAGACGATGGGGGCCTGAGATGTATGTCGCGGTAAAAGGTGGCGAGGCGGCCATTGCCAACGCCCACAGCCTGCTCGCCGACCGCCGGCGCGGCGACCGTTCGGTGCCCGCCCTTCGGCTCGACCAGATCGTCGAACAGTTGGCGCTTGGCGTCGACCGGGTGATGAGCGAAGGCTCGCTCTACGACCGCGAGCTGGCGGCGCTCGCCATCGTCCAGGCGCGCGGCGACCTGATCGAGGCGATCTTCCTGGTGCGCGCCTACCGCACCACGTTGCCGCGCTTCGGCTATTCCAAGGCGATCGACACCGCCACCATGCTGGTCGAGCGGCGCGTTTCGGCGACCTACAAGGACCTGCCCGGCGGCCAGTTGCTCGGCCCGACCTTCGACTACACGCACCGGCTACTCGACCCCGAGCTTGCCGGCGGCGGCGATGTCGCCAAGCCGCTGCAGCGCGAGACCGAAGCGCAAGCCATGCCCCGCGTTTCTGCGATCCTTGCTCGCGAGGGCCTGATCGAGCCGGATGGCGAGATGCTGCAGGACCATGTCCCCGGCGACATCACCCGCGAGCCGCTGGAATTCCCGATGGCGCGCGATATCCGCCTGCAGGCGCTGTCACGCGGCGATGAGGGCTTCTTGCTGGCGCTCGGCTATTCCACGCAGCGCGGCTATGCCCGTAACCATCCCTTCGTCGGCGAGATCCGCATCGGCGAGGTCGAGCTGGAACTGGATGTTCCCGAACTCCCGTTCGCCGTGCCGCTCGGCACGGTGCGGGTCACCGAATGCCAGATGGTCAACCAGTTCAAGGGCTCGGCCAAGGCGCCGCCGCAATTCACCCGCGGCTACGGCCTGGTCTTCGGCCAGAGCGAACGCAAGGCGATGGCGATGGCGCTCTGCGATCGGGCATTGCGCGCTTCGGAACTCGGCGAAGATGTCGTCGCCGCCGCGCAGGACGAGGAGTTCGTCATCTCGCATTCCGACAATGTCCAGGCGACCGGCTTCGTCGAGCACCTGAAGCTCCCGCACTATGTCGACTTCCAGGCCGAACTCGACCTCGTGCGCCGCATGCGCGCCGAATATGACGCCCGCGAAAACCCGGTGAAGGCGGACGACAAGAGGGAGGCCGCGGAATGACCTTAGCTGCTCCCGCCATCGTGGGAATGGCCGCCACCATAGTCTCCGCCGTAGCCACTGCTACCGGCAACGGTCTCGCCTGTCGCACCTTCCTTCGGTGCGGGCAGAACCATGCGTCGAAGGAAAAAGAAGACGGCGCCAACAAATACCAGCAGCAGAATTCCCAAATGCGTCCATCCGGCAGAGGTCATCAGGGTTCGTCCCGTTTCCCGTGTCCTGGAAGTCAATTCAATAGAACAATTCAGGTCTGATCGCCATGACCGACATCGCCACCTACAACTTTGCCTACCTCGACGAACAGACCAAGCGGATGATCCGCCGAGCGATCCTCAAGGGCATCGCCATCCCCGGCTATCAGGTGCCGTTCGCTTCGCGCGAGATGCCGATGCCCTATGGCTGGGGCACCGGTGGGGTCCAGGTCACCGCCTCGATCATCGGTCCCGACGATGTCCTGAAAGTCATCGACCAGGGCGCCGACGACACCACCAACGCGGTCTCGATCCGCGCCTTCTTCAAGAAGGTCGCCAACGTCGCGGTGACGACAGATACCGCGAGCGCCACCATCATCCAGACCCGCCACCGCATCCCCGAGCATCCGCTGACGGCAGGCCAGGTGCTGGTCTACCAGGTGCCGATTCCCGAACCCTTGCGCTTCCTCGAGCCGCGCGAGACCGAAACGCGGAAAATGCATGCGCTGGAGGAATACGGCCTGATGCATGTGAAGCTCTACGAGGACATCGCCAGGCACGGCCGCATCGCCACCACCTACGCCTATCCGGTCAAAGTCGAGGGTCGCTATGTGATGGACCCGTCGCCGACGCCAAAATTCGACAATCCCAAGATGCACCGCTCGCCGGCCTTGCAGCTGTTTGGCGCTGGCCGCGAAAAGCGCATCTATGCCGTGCCGCCCTTCACCGAAGTGGTCAGCCTCGACTTCGAGGACCATCCGTTCGAGGTGCAGACCTTCGACCAGCCTTGTGCGCTGTGCGCGGCCGAGAATGTCTATCTCGACGAAGTCATCCTCGACGACCATGGCGGCCACATGTTCGTCTGCTCCGACACCGATCACTGCGAGAAGCGGCGTGAAGAGGGCCATCGCGGCCATCTCGCCCCGGAAACCCATCTTGCTCCAGAAACCCATCCTGCCCCAGGAAACATGGAGCCGGCGCAATGACCGACGAACCGCTGCTGCGCGTCTCGGCGCTGTCCAAATTCTACGGCTCGCGCGTCGGCTGCGACAACGTCTCCTTCGACCTGTGGCCCGGCGAAGTTCTGGCGGTGGTCGGCGAGTCCGGCTCCGGCAAGACGACGCTGCTCAACTGCCTGTCGACACGGCTGCTTCCGAGCTCCGGCACCGCCAGCTACCGCATGCGCGACGGCCAGTTCCGTGAACTCTACCGGATGAGCGAGGCCGAGCGCCGCTTCCTGATGCGCACCGACTGGGGTTTTGTCCATCAGAACCCCGCCGACGGCCTGCGCATGACCGTGTCGGCCGGCGCCAATGTCGGCGAGCGGCTGATGGCGGTCGGCGACCGCCACTATGGCAAGATCCGCACTACAGCCGTCGACTGGTTGTCGCGCGTCGAGATCGACGAGGACCGCATCGACGACGAGCCGCGCGCCTTTTCCGGCGGCATGCGCCAGCGCCTGCAGATCGCCCGCAACCTCGTCACCGGGCCGCGGCTGGTGTTCATGGATGAGCCGACGGGCGGCCTCGACGTCTCGGTGCAGGCACGCCTGCTCGACCTGCTGCGCGGCCTGGTCACCGACCTTGGTCTCGCCGCAATCGTCGTCACCCACGACCTCGCCGTGGCGCGTCTTCTGTCGCAGCGCATGATGGTGATGAAGGATGGCCGCGTCGTCGAAAGCGGTCTCACCGACCGCGTACTCGATGACCCGCGCGCACCCTACACCCAGCTTCTCGTTTCCTCGATACTTCAGGTGTAACCCATGCCGACGCCCCTCGTTGTCTCCGACGTCGCCAAGAGCTTCACCATGCATCTGCGCGACGGCATCAAATTGCCTGTCGTTGCCGGTGTCTCGTTCTCGATCAGGGCTGGTGAATGCACGGTGCTCGGCGGCCCGTCCGGTGCCGGCAAGAGCTCGATCCTGAAGATGCTCTACGGCAACTACGCCGTCGACGAGGGCCAGATCATCGTCAAGCACGATGACGGGCTGATCGATCTCGCCACCGCCAGTCCGCGCACCGTGCTTGCCATACGCCGGCAAACGATCGGCTATGTCAGCCAGTTCCTGCGCACCGTGCCGCGCGTCTCCGCGCTGGACGTCGTCGCCGAACCGCTGGTCGAGCGCGGCGAGGACCGCGAGAACGCGCGCGGCAAGGCACGCGCCTTGCTGGCGCAGCTCAACCTGCCGGAAAAACTCTGGGCGTTGCCGCCGGCAACCTTCTCCGGCGGCGAGCAACAGCGCGTCAACATCGCGCGCGGCTTCATCACCGAGCACCCTATCCTGCTCCTCGACGAACCGACCGCCTCGCTCGATGCCAGGAACCGCGACGTGGTGATCGAACTCATCGCCACCAAGAAAGCCGCGGGCGTCGCCCTGCTCGGCATCTTCCACGACCACGACGTGCGTGAGGCGGTCGCCGACCGCATTATCGACGTCACCGCATTCGCGCCCGGAAAAATCGCCGCATGACGAAAAAACTGTCGGAGACGCCGCTGGTCCACCCGACGGCGGACGTACAGAACTCGACGCTTGGCCGCTGGACCGAGATCGCCGACCGAAGCCGCGTTTCCGAGAGCATCCTCGGCGACTATTCCTACATGATGCAGGACTGCGCCGTCTGGTGCGCGACGATCGGCAAGTTTTCCAACATTGCAGCCAGCGTGCGCATCAACGCCACCAACCACCCGACATGGCGGCCGACGCTGCACCATTTCACCTACCGCGCCTCGGATTATTGGGACGACGCCGAGCACGAGAGCGAGTTCTTCGCCCAGCGCCGCGCCAAGCGGGTTACCATCGGCCACGACACCTGGCTCGGCCACGGCTCGACCATCCTGCCCGGCGTCACCGTCGGCGATGGCGCCGCGGTCGGTGCCGGGGCCGTCGTGTCGAAGGATGTTGCGCCCTACACCATCGTCGGTGGCGTGCCGGCCAGACCGATCCGCGAGCGTTTCGACCGCCGCACCGCCGAACGCTACCAGGCGCTCGCCTGGTGGGACTGGGACCATGCCAAGCTGCGGACAGCACTGGATGATTTCCGGGAACTGTCAGCCGAAGCCTTTCTGGAAAAATATGGCGGATAGGCCATCACATCATTGTCATGGGTGAGCCTGTTTCATATCCCTGACACATCGCCGGGGCAGGACGCCATCTGCCCTGGAGATCGCAATGCTTGTTTCTGTCAGACCCTCGCTCGCCGGATTCTTTGCCGGCTCCAATCCGAAGCCACCCGTTCATCTCGGCACGCGCTACGACATGTCGGGCAATTTCCTGATCGAGCCCGGCAACACGGTCGTCAGCCATCTCGTCAGCGGTTCGCCCTCCGAGGCCGTGGTGCTTGCGGTGCGCGACCGGATGCTGGCGATGCCCGATGCCGACCGGCTGGCCTTCACCCCCGTCTCCAGCCTGCACATGACGCTGTTCCAGGGCATCATCGAATATCGCCGCCGGTTGCCCTACTGGCCGCATGACGTGCCGCTCGACACCAGCATCGACGCGATGACCCGCCTCTACCTGGAGCGGCTGAAGGGTTTCAAGGGCTTCGGCCCGTTCAACATCAAGGTGGTCGAAATTGTACCGACCGGCCTCACCGTTGCCGGTGCGACCGACGAGGACGTGCGCATCATGGCCGCCTGGCGCGATGCCTTGGCGGTGCCGTTCGGCTACCGGCATCCCGACCATGACAGCTACGTCTTCCACATCACCTTCGCCTATCAGATCCAGCGTCTTGCGGATGACAGGGCGGCCGCATGGCAGCAACTGTTCGATGACTCTCTCGCGCTTTTTACGCGGCAGGCTCCGGTGATCGAGATCAAGGCGCCGGCCTTCTGCAGCTTCAGGGACATGGAGCATTTCGAGGAGTTGCAGGTGCTCGGCTGATCGACACCCGCAGGCGCCGACGTCGCGCCTGTGGGCAGTAACAAAACTGACATCAATCCGACACCGCAGGTTCATGGCGCTGCGCTAGCGAAGTCCTTAACAGACCTTCAACGCGACTGGACTGGAAACGACCATGTCAGCCACGCTCGAAATCCGCGGCGTCACCCGACGATTTGGCAAGAACACCGCCGTCAGCGATATCAACATCTCGATCCCGCAGGGTCAGATGATTGGCATTATCGGCCGTTCGGGTGCTGGCAAATCAACCCTTCTTCGCATGATCAACCGTCTCATCGATCCCAGCCAGGGATCGATTTTTTTTGACGGCGCCGAGGTCTCCCAGCTGCGCGGTTCGCCACTCCGGCGCTGGCAGCGCGACTGCGCCATGATCTTCCAGCAGTTCAACCTGGTGCCGCGCCTCGACGTGCTGACCAATGTGCTGCTCGGCAAGCTGAACCACCGTTCGACCATGTCGAACCTGCTCGGTATGTTTTCCCGCGCCGAGTGCGCCGAGGCGGTCGCCGCACTCGAGCGGCTCGACATCGCCCGCACCGCGATGCAGCCTGCCGGCACGTTGTCGGGCGGCCAGCAACAGCGCGTCGCCATTGCCCGCGCCATGATGCAGCAGCCCAAGGTGATCCTCGCCGACGAGCCGATCGCTTCGCTCGACCCGCTCAACGCCAAGGTGGTGATGGATTCGCTGCAGGACATCAATCTGCGCGAAGGCATCACCGTCGTCACCAATCTGCACACGCTGGACACTGCCCGCGCCTACTGCAACCGCATCATCGGCATGGCCGCCGGCAAGGTCGTCTTCGACGGTCCGCCGGAAGAGCTCAACCGCGAGGCCGTCCGTCTCGTTTATGGCGCCGACAGCAATGGCGGCGAAATCTCCGAGGCCATCACCTCGACCAGCATCGCCTACAAGCAAAAGATCACCGCATCCGCCGGACCGCTCGAGCCCGCATTCCCGGGATATTGAGTCCATGATCCCGAAAAGTGGAAACCGGTTTTCGGGAAAGATCATGGGTCAAGAAAGAGCGACCTGGATCGCCAGCCCGCGTCAAGGGCACCTGTCAGAATTACCAACGCTACCGGCGCGGGGCCGGAACCCACAGGAGAGATATCCAATGTTCAGGAAGATGGTATTTAGCGCCGTTTCGGTGCTCGCCATGGCGACCAGCATGGCCCACGCCGCCGATATGAAGGAATTCCGCGTCGGCATCCTTGGCGGCGAGAACGAAACCGACCGGCTGCGCAACTACCAGTGCCTGGCCGACCATCTGAAGGCCGAATTCGGCTTCGAGAAGGTCTCGCTGTTCCCCGCCGCCGACTATGACGGCGTCATCCAGGGCCTGCTCGGCGGCACCCTCGACTTCGCCGAACTCGGCGCTTCCGGCTATGCCAGCGTCGCTCTCAAGGACCCGAAGGCGGTCACCCCGATCCTCACCACCCAGCAGACCGACGGCGCCACCGGCTATTATTCGATCGGCCTGGCGCTGAAGTCTTCCGGCATCACCGACATCAAGTCGGCCAAGGGCAAGAAGCTCGGCTACGCCGACCCGGATTCGACCTCCGGCTATCTGATCCCACTGACCCAGATTCCGAAGGACACCGGCGCTTCGAACGAGACCTTCTTCGCTTCGACGCAGTTCAATGGCGGCCACGAGAACAACGTCCTGGCCGTGCGTGACGGCAAGGTCGACGTCGCGGTGGACGATTCCTCGGGCATCGGCGATTTCAAGAACGGCTACACCTCCGGCACCTTCCACAAGGAAGTCGCCAAGGGCGCCGTCGACCCCAACGACTTCGTCGAAGTCTGGCGCTCGGGCCTGATCCCGAACGGCCCGCTGGTCGTGCGCACGGCGCTCGGCGACGAGATGACCGCCAAGCTGACCGCGTTCTTCACAGCCCTTCCGGCTAAGGACAAGGCTTGCTTCGAGGGCGTCGAAGGCGGCGATTTCACCGGCTACGTTCCGGTGAAGGCGGACTTCTACAACGTCATCGTCGAAGCCCGTAAGGCAGCCATCGGCGGCTAACGGCGAAATCAGAAGGGCGGTGTTGAAAGCACCGCCCTTTCTGTTTGTCCGATCATGACCCTTTCCGTGACAGCCCCTTCCCGCGCCACCCATCAGATGGCCGATGCCTGGCGACGCCAGATATCGCTGCGCCGGCTCTATACGGTGCTCGGCGTCGGTTTGCTGCTTGCCGCGATGTTTGCGAGCATGTGGTTCGCCGACGAAGCCAATGCCGGGCACTTCTTCGACCGGCTGCCGCACATTCTGGATTTCCTGAGCTGGCTGATCCCCAAGGATTGGAACGACGTCTGGCGGGCGCTGTTCGACATTGACTCGCCGCATGACACCGGCACCCAGGAATTCAACTTTCCGCTCGGCCGCGTCTATGTCTGGGGCGGTTTTTATATCCCTGAATATTTCGAGCTCATGCTGACCACGGTGAACGTGGCCCTGGTCTCGACCTTTATCGGCTTCATCTTCGCCGTGCCGTTTTCCTTCATCGCCGCGCGCAATCTGACGCCGCATCCGGTGCTGAGGCTCGTCGTCAAGCGCTTCATGGAGCTGCTGCGCGCCTTTCCGGAGATCGTCATTGCCGGCCTCTTCGCCGCCATCGTCTCGACCGGTCCGATCGCCGCCATCATCGCCATCGGCCTGCATTCGATCGGCGCGCTCGGCAAGCTGTTCTATGAGATCAACGAGAACATCGACATGCGCGCCGAGGAAGGCCTGAGGGCGGTCGGCGCCAACTGGTTCGAGCGGGTGCGCTTTGCCGACCTGCCGCAGGTGCTGCCCAACTTCATGTCCTACACGCTGCTCCGCGTCGAGATCAATGTGCGCGCCTCGACCATCATCGGCGCCGTCGGCGGTGGGGGCATCGGCGAGGAATTGAAACTCTCGATCTCACGCGGCTTCGGCGCCAAGACACTGGCGCTGGTGCTGCTCTTGTTCACGACCATCTTCATCATCGACCAGTTCTCGGCCTGGCTGCGCCGCAAGCTGGTCGGCGAACAAGCCTTCCTGATGGGTGCTTAGCCATGATCCCGAAAAGTGGAATCCGATTTTCGGAAAAGATCATGGCAAAACCAAAAGATAGAGCCCCATCCCGGTTCTATCGGGATGGATCAGGCTCTTGATCATGGCGACGATGACCGCCGACGAAATTCGGTCGATCGAGGAGCGCTACCCGCAAGTGTTCCGGCGGCCGCTGTACAAGCGCTTTGCCCCGCTGTTCCTGTTCGTCGGCATCGTGCTCTACCTCATCTATGCCTTGTGGTTCTTCAGCCTGCCGCAAGTGCTGCGGGAATCGCACTGGGAACGCCTGCCGCTCTTCCTGTCGCAGTGGGTCAGCTACGACCTGCAGCCCGAGTTCCGCCTCGACCAGCCCGAGATCACGCCGAAATACCCGCGCTTTTCCGCGCTTGGCGAGAACCCGAATCCAGACTGGGTCATCAAGAACGCGGACGGCACGTTTAGCGTCCTGATCGACGGCCCGGGCAAATCCGTCACCTTCGACAAGAGCAAGGCGACGATCGTGGCCAATGGCGAGACGGTGCCGGTGTCGCTGACCGGCGGCAAGCCGGTGATCTCGGGCCCGGTGCCAGACTGGATCACCGCGCATGACGACGAAGTGGTGGCCAAGATGGGCTTCGCCGGCGAAGTGCGTGTCACCGTCGACCGCGTCAAGGTCCGCAAGCGCTTCCTCGGCTGGGCGAATTTCGTCTTCGACACGCGCTCGCCCTTCTTCGGCAAGTCGGCCAGTGAAGTGGTCTCGCTGATCGTGTCCGGCCCCGAACTCAAGCCGGGCACCTCGAACCTTGCGCTGGCGGGAGACAACATCTGGAACAACGCCCAGTGGCAGCACGGCGACGTCTGGACGAAGTTGTTGCAGACCATCGTCATGGCCTTTCTCGGCACCCTGCTCGGTGGCATCGTCGCCTTCCCGCTTGCCTTCTTCGCCGCCCGCAACATCACGCCGAACGGACTGCTCAGCCAGGTGCTCAAGCGTTTCTTCGACTTCATGCGTTCGGTCGACATGCTGATCTGGGCGCTGTTCTTCACCCGCGCCTTCGGCCCCGGCCCGCTGGCCGGCAGTGCCGCGATCTTCTTCACCGAGATCGGCACGCTGGGCAAAACCTATTCGGAAAGCCTCGAGAACATCGACGACAAACCGCGCGAGGGCATCAAGTCGACAGGCGCCAACGGCTTGCTGGTGCAGCGCTATGGCGTGATGCCTGAAGTGATTCCGGTCTTCATCAGCCAGACGCTCTACCAGTGGGAATCCAATACCCGCGGCGCCACCATCATCGGCGCCGTCGGCGCTGGCGGCATCGGCCTGAAATTGTGGGAAGCAATGCGCACCAACTCCAACTGGGCCAACGTCTTCTACATGGTGCTGCTGACGCTGGCCGTCGTGTTCATCTTCGACAACATATCCAACTTCCTGCGCCGCCGGCTGAGCCGGACCATCCACGACTACAACAGGATCCAAGCCGAGCAAAATTAGCGATCGCGGCGCCTCAGGGCGCCCTATGCCGCTTTCTTCCACCCGTTCCTGATATGCTTGTAGCCGTCGCGATAGACGGCTTCCGGGCTCTCGGAAAAATCGCGCCACACCTTGGTCGCCGCAGCCAGGTCCTTTAGCGAACGGCCGAACGCCTCGATCGTCAGCCAGTCGTCATAACCACTCTTGCGGATGGCGGAGAACGTTTCCTTCCACGGGATATTGCCGCGCCCCGGCACGCCGCGATCGTTCTCCGAAATATGGATATGGACGACATTCCTGCGGTGTCTTGTATAGGCGCCGATCGGGTCGGCTTCCTCGATGTTGGCATGGAAAGTGTCATACATCGCCTTGATGTGCGGCCGGTCGATGGCATCGATATGCTCGGACAGATCCGCCATCGTGTTGAGAAGATAGCATTCGAAGCGGTTCAGCGCCTCGAGCCCGATTGTGACGTTCCTCTTGCCGGCATGATCGCCGATCGCGCGTTGCGAAGCGACCGAGCGCTTCTTCTCGGCGGCTGTCGGCCCCGAGCCGGAGAAGGCACCGAGCGTCGAATGCAGCGGGCCGCTCAGCGTCCTGGCGCCGAGCGCATCGGCGCAGTCGATAGCCCATTTCATATAGTCGACGCCGGCCTTGCGGGTCGCGGCGTCGGCCGCGATCAGGTTCATCGCCGGATCGCCCATGGCTGACACGGCGGTCCGCTCCAGCCCGATACGGTCGAGCAACTCACCCAGTTTCTTGTAGTCGTCGGGCGTGCCGGCGAAGATCGGTATCTCGACGCCATCAAAACCGGTTGCCTTGATGTCGCGGAGCAACGGCTCGTGTTTCTTCGACACCGCCGTCGTCCACAGGAACATGCACATGCCGATTTTCATCGACGCCCCTCCCCAGTGAATTCCCCTCGCCGGTCGAAGTTACAGTTTCGTCCAGGCCCCATTCTTCTTCGACGACCTCACGCAGGCCTCGATGAAGGCCATGCCCTCGACGCCGTCCTGAATGGTCGGAAAGACGACATCCTTCGCCGGCTTGCCGCCCTTCCTGCGCGCCGCGCGGATGGCGCGCGCGGCCTCCTGGTAGATGTTGGCGAAACCTTCGAGGTAACCCTCGGGATGGCCCGGCGGAACCCGGCTGACACGCCCAGCCACCGGCAGCGCCCCGGCACCGTTGCGGGTGATCAGTTGCTTCGGCTGGCCGAACGGCGTGTACCAGAGATAGTTCGGGTCGGCCTGCACCCATTCCAGCCCGCCCTTGGAGCCATAGATGCGCAGCTTCAGCCCGTTCTCGTGGCCCGGTGCCACCTGGCTTGCCCAGATCATACCCTTGGCCGGATGCGTCTTGCCGTCGGGCTTGAAGCGCAGCATGACATTGACATTGTCGTCGAGCAGCCTCCCCGGCACGAAGGCGTCGAGATCGGCAGAAAGGGAATCAAGCTCCAGTCCCGAGACGAAGCGCGCCAGATTGTAGGCGTGGGTGCCAATGTCGCCGAGCGCGCCGCCTGCGCCTGCCTGCTTGGGATCGCCACGCCACGACGCCTGCTTCTGGCCGGTGGCGGCGAGGTCCTCGGTCAGCCAGTCCTGTGGATACTCGGATTGCACGATGCGGATGTCGCCGAGCACGCCCTTGGCCACCATCTCGCGGGCCTGCCGCACCATCGGATAGGCGGTGTAGTTGTGGGTGAGCACGAACACCTTGCCGGTCTTCTCGACCACGGCGGCCAGCTTCTTGGCTTCGGCAAGCGTCGTCGCCAGCGGCTTGTCGCAGATGACGTGGATGCCGGCCTCGAGGAAGGCCTTGGCCGCCGGCACGTGGACATTGTTGGGGGTGACGATGGCCACCGCCTCGATGCCGTCGGGCCGCTTGGCCTCAGCCTTGGCCATCTCGGCATAGGAGCCGTAGCTGCGGCCCGGATCGAGCCCGAGTTCGGCGGCCGAGGCCTTGGCGCGCGCCGGATCGGATGACAGCGCGCCGGCGACCAGCACGAAATCATTGTCCATGCGCGCCGCGATGCGGTGCACCGCGCCGATGAAGGCGCCTTGCCCGCCGCCGACCATGCCATAGCGGATCGGACCGCCTCCCGTTTCCGACTTCGATGCGCCGACCATATCTTTTCTCCTCGTGTCTGAAATATCCCCGCCCCTTTGAGGGGAGGTCGATCCGCGCAGCGGATCGGGTGGCCGCAGAGGTAGAGCTTGGATGAACTGACCCTGCCCGGCCCCGTCGGCCACCCTCCCTCGAGGGAGGGGAGCCGCCTTAGATTCCCATCATGCCGCGCAGCACTTTCTTGTCGGTGGTGCCGCCGGCAAAGTCGTCGAATGCCTTTTCCGTCACCCGGATGATGTGGTGCTGGATAAATGGCGCGCCCTCTGCCGCGCCATCTTCCGGGTGCTTCAGGCAGCATTCCCATTCCAGCACCGCCCAGGAATCGTAGTTGTACTGCGTCAGCTTGGAAAAGATGCCGCCAAAATCCACCTGCCCGTCACCGAGCGAGCGGAAGCGGCCGGCGCGGTTGGTCCAGCTCTGATAGCCGGAATAGACGCCTTGCCTCCCGGTCGGGTTGAACTCGGCGTCCTTGACGTGGAACGCCTTGATGCGCTCGTGATAGATGTCGATGAATTCGAGATAGTCGAGTTGCTGCAATAGGAAGTGCGAAGGATCGTAATTGATGTTGCAGCGCTTGTGGCCGCCGAGCGCATCGAGGAACATCTCGAAGGTGGCGCCGTCGAACACGTCCTCGCCGGGATGGATTTCGTAGCCGACATCGACGCCATTGTCTTCATAGACATCGAGGATCGGCTTCCAGCGCTTGCCGAGTTCGGAAAACGCCTCCTCGATCAGTCCGGCCGGCCGCTGTGGCCACGGATAAAGGTACGGGAAAGCCAGTGCTCCGGAGAAACTTACAGAGGCGTTCAGCCCGAGATTGCGCGAGGCCTTGGCGCCGAACTTCATCTGTTCGACCGCCCACTTCTGCCGCGCCTTGGGATTGTTGTGCACCGACGCCGGCGCGAAGCCATCGAACTGCGCATCATAAGCCGGATGCACCGCCACCAATTGCCCCTGTAGATGCGTCGACAGTTCGGTTATCTCGACGCCGGCGTCGGCGCAGATGCCTTTCACCTCGTCGCAATAGGCCTTGGAAGATGCCGCCTTTTTGAGATCGAACAAGCGCGCGTCCCAGGTCGGGATCTGCACGCCCTTGTAACCAAGACCAGCCGCCCATTTGGTGATCGAAGCCAGTGAATTGAACGGCGCGGCGTCACCTGCAAACTGTGCCAGAAACAGTCCAGGGCCCTTCATTGTCGTCGGCATCGGCATCCTCCCTCGTTTTCCTCGCGACCGAGCATAGCGCCGATTGGAAGCAGGGCCAGCCACTTTGGTCTTTTCACACCGGGCGCTTGTGCGCGCCGCTATTCTGGTATTACCAAATGCGACGATTTGGTCAAGTCTTGCAGTGCATCGCCGGGATCCTTGGGGTGGGCAAAAAAAGGATACATATCTCAATATAATCAATGAAATAATTCGGAGGGAGCGCAGCAGGACGCCGCTTCTTGCCGTCCATGGGAAATTGCTGTAGACCTCGCTTCAGGCCCAATTGGTCGAACCAGTTTGCGAAAAACGGCTGGGGATGCCTTGGGGAGGAACCCTTGCGTCGCCTTTCAGCGATGCATGTGCAGGCGAACCATAGAGACGAATTTGGGAAGGACAGACCATGCACCTTTCGACGCACAACTGGATGCGCGCGGAACCGCTGGAGACGACGCTCAAGCGCATCAAGAAATTCGGCTATGAGTCGATCGAGATTTCCGGCGAGCCCGAGCAGTACAAGACCAAGGAGACGCGGGCGCTGCTGAAGGAGCATGGTATCCGCTGCTGGGGCGCGGTGACGTTGATGCTGGGCGAGCGCAACCTTGCCGCCAGGGACCAGGGCCAACGCGAGCGTTCCGTGCAGTATGTCAAGGACGTGCTGACGATGATCAGCGAACTCGATGGCGAGATTATCACGCTGGTTCCGGCGACGGTCGGCAAGGTGGTGCCGGACGGCACCGAGAAAGAGGAATGGAAATGGGTTGTCGACGCCACCCGTGAATGCTTCACCCACGCCAAGAAGGTCGGCGTCAAGATCGCCGTCGAACCGCTCAATCGCTTCGAAACCTATCTGTTCAATCGCGGCGCCCAGGCCCTGGCGCTGGCCGACGCGGTCAGCCCCGAATGCGGCGTCTGCCTCGACGCCTACCACATCCATATGGAGGAATTTAACGTCTATGACGCGATCCGGCAGGTCGGCAAGCGCCTGTTCGACTTCCATGTCGCCGACAACAACCGCTTTGCCGCCGGCCTCGGCCAGATCGACTGGCCGAAGATCGTCGCCACGCTGAAGGAGGTCGGCTACGACGGCGCGCTGACCAACGAGTTCGTCGCCCCGGTCGACCGCACGCCGGCCGCGCCTTACCCCGACATGGTCGAGCGCCATCCGGTCGACATCTCGCCCGAACAGCTGAAGTTCATTCAGGATCACGGCTCCAGCGTGCTGACGGAGAAATTCTACACCGACCAGATGCGCATCACCGCCGAAACGTTGCTGCCGCTGATCAAGTAGTCGACTGCTGTTGGGAAATTGCCCTTTCGCCCTGACCGGCGGCAGGGCTGGGGAAGACCATGCGCATCAAGACCGTCCAAGCCTGGTGGATCCGCATCCCGATCGAAGCCGCTCGTCAACACCGCAGCGACTTTGGTCAGGTGACGACCTTTGACGCCGCCATCCTGCGCATCGAGACGGATGACGGGCTGGTCGGCTGGGGCGAAGGCAAGAACGCCGCCGGGAGTGCCGGCAGCTACGGGGCGCTTGTCCACATGCTGAACCATGAGGTCGGGCCGCAATTGATCGGCCGCGATCCGGCCGACATCGGCGTCATCTGGGAGATGCTCTACAACGGCGTTCGCCACGACAGTGCCGCCCGCGCCGGCCACGCCATGCCGCAACTGGCGCGGCGCGGCATGAGCATAGCTGCCATCAGCGCCGTCGACATCGCGCTCTGGGATATCCTGGGCAAATCGCTTGGCGTTCCGGTCTGGCGGCTCCTCGGGGGCCGCAAGCTCGACCGCATGCCGGCCTATGCGTCCGGCGGATGGGCGTCCGCCGACGCCATCGGCGAGCAATTGAAATCGTATATCGCCAAAGGCGGCTTCAAGGCGCTGAAGATGCGGATCGGGGCCATGGACGGTGCCGCGCATGTCTCCGCCGCCCGCGTCCGTGCCGCACGGCAGGCGCTCGGCCCCGATGTCGAACTGATGGTCGACGCCCACGGCACCTACACGGTGGCCGAAGCCAAGCGCTTCATCCACCTCGTCGACGATCTGGACCTCGCCTGGTTCGAGGAGCCGATCATCGCCGACGACAAGCCAGGCATGGCCGAAGTGCGGGCAAGCGGTGCCGTTCCGATCGCCACCGGCGAAAGTGAGGCGACGCGCTATGCCTTCCGCGACCTTGCCGTGCTGAAAGCCGCCGACATCTTCCAGCCCGATCCGGCCTTCTGCGGCGGCATCAGCGAAGCGATGAAGATCGGCACCATCGCCAGCGCCTTCAACCTGCGCTTTGCGCCGCATCTGTGGGCCGGCGCGCCCTGCTTCTTCGCCGGACTGCACATCTGTGCTGCTTCGCCGGCTAGTTTCACCGTCGAATATTCGCTCGGCGCCAACCCGATGATCCATGATCTGATCGAAGAGACTGTCGAAGCCAAGGACGGTATGATAGCGATCCCGGAAAAGCCGGGTCTGGGGTTCACCATTTCGGAGCGGTTCCTGGAGGCGCACGCGCAACGCGATTGACATGAAAGAAAAGAACCTTCTCGCGGAACTCGCTGCCTACCTGTTCTCCCATTCGGACAAGGAGACCGGCCGAACGCCGTCGGAACGTGAGCTGGCGGAGCAGTTCGGCGTCAGCCGCGGCCAGATCCGCGAGGCGCTCGCCATCCTCGAAGCCATGCGCATCGTCGAGCGCAGAGCCAAGTCCGGCATCTACATCGACACCAAGCAGGCCAGCGTCGAGGCGATGGCGCTGTTCGCGCGCGCCGGCCTGCCGCTCGATCCGATCCAGATCTACGAGACGGTCGAGTTGCGCAAGATCCATGAGATCAAGGCGGCCGAGCTTGCTTGTTCGCGCGCCACCGAAGAGAATTTCGAGCGGCTGCGCGAGATCCTGAAAGCTTCGGAGCAGCGCATCGCCGCGGGCGAAGGCCTTGCCAAGGAAGACCGCGAATTCCACCTTGAGATCGTCCGCGCGACCAAGAACAGTGTCTTCCACAATGTCTGCAGCGTCTACTACATGATGGGCGAGCAGCGCCTGCCGATCTATTTCAACGATCCAGAGCGCAGCGTGCGCTCGCATGCCGAGCACATCCAGATCTACGAGGCGCTGCTGCGCCGCGATGGCAATCTCGCCCAGGCGCTGATGAGTGCTCATTTGCAGGGCGCCGAGAGCTACTGGAAGGGCCTGATCGAGGGCCACGGCGAGGAACCTCAAAGCCCGACGCTCGAAAGAGCCTGATCAACATGGCTCGCATCCTCACCACACACCCCCTGCATCCGCGCGCCACGGCCATGCTGGCCGGCGCCGGCGAGCTTGTCGTCGCTTCTGCTCTCGATCAAGGGACGCTGGCTGTCGAGGCGAAAAACGCTGACATCGTCATCGTGCGCGCGCCTCTGCCGCCACAGCTTTTCGAGGGTGCCGCGAAGCTGAGGGCGGCAATCCGCCATGGCGCCGGGCTCGACATGATCCCGATGGAAGCAGCATTCGCGGCCGGCGTGCTGGTGGCGAATGTGCCGGCGGTCAATGCCCGCTCGGTTGCCGAATACGTCATGTTTGCAGCACTTGCCCTGCTTCGCGGCTTCCGCGTCGTCGACCGCGACTTGCGGGCGAAAGGCTGGCTCGCCGGCCGCGAGCACGCCAATTCCAACAGCGAACTTGCCGGCAGGACGATCGGCATCGTCGGCCTTGGCGCCGTTGGCCAAGCCGTCGGCCATATCGCGGCGCATGGTTTCGACCTGAAGGTGATGGCAACGACGCGCAGCATGCAGCCGGCGCGGGAGAAAGTCGGCTTCCTGTCCATCGACGCCCTGGTCGAGCAGAGCGACATCATCGTTCTGTGCTGTCCGTTGACGCCGGAAACGCGCGGCTTGATCAATCGCGAGCGGATCGCCCGCATGAAGCCCGATGCGCTGCTGATCAACGTATCGCGCGGACCGGTGGTCGATGACGACGCCCTGATCGACGCCTTGCAGAAACGCCGCATCGGCGGTGCTGCACTCGATGTGTTTTCGACTCAGCCGCTGCCGCCAGATCATCCCTATTTCAGCTTCGACAACGTCATCATCACCCCGCATATGGCCGGCATCACCGAGGAATCGATGATGCGCATGGGCGTCGGCGCGGTCGGTGAAGCCTTGCTGGTGCTGGCCAACAAACTGCCAGTCAACCTGCGCAACCCCGAAGTGGTCGATCACTACCGGCGGCGGTTTCCGGCGAGCGTGTAGCGCATCGCTGTTTCGCCTCATTTTCTGGCGAGGCTCGCTCCCATGTCCGATCATCCCTTCGCGCTATTGTTGCTTGCCGCCGTTTCCACGGGCGTCGCGCCGTCGCTTGCCGCGGCCGAGAGCAGCTATGTCTTTTGCGACAACGGGCTGCGCTGCTTCAAGGCACCCTGCCCGTCGAACAGCGCGCTCGACCTTGCCACCGGCACGATCATCAAAGGCGTGTCGATCGACAGCAGCGGATTGCCGCAGGCCGACAAGGCGATAACGGATCTTTCAGACGCGCTTTACGCCGGAAAGATCGTCGTCAGGGGATCGATCGAGCGTCGCACGCAGACCATCATCGGCAAGGACTACAGCCTGCCCTGGCTGGTTGCGACCGGCATCGTACGCACCGCGAAGGAAAGCGAACGCAAACACTGTTCGTCGCACTGACACTCAGCGCCGATCACGCGCCGAGCAGCGACTCTATTTCGACAGCAATCCGCAACAGGCGCCGGTCTTGGCCGTTGCGCGCCACCAGCATCAATCCTGCCGGGCGCACCATGCCCGGCATCGGCAGCGAGATCGCACAAAGGTCGAACTGGTTGGCAGCCTGCGTGTTGCGCAGCAGCAGGCCTTCGGTGCGGGCACGCAACTCGGCATCGTCGACCATCGAAACGATGGTCGGCGCCGTCACCGGTGTGGTCGGCAGGGCCAGCACATCGACCGATGCCAGCCGCTCGTCCATGGCGGCCACGAGCGCGGCGCGACGACGCATTGTCCTGATGTAGACTGGCGTCGGCAGCATAGCTGCCCGCGACAAAGGCCCGCTGACATGTGGGTCGACCGGCAGCGATGCCCCTGTCGCCAACCAGTCGGCATGGATCTCCGCCCCTTCCATGGCAGCGATCGAACCGCGCTTGGTCGCCGCGCGCATCTCTCCAAGCAGATCGTCTATCGACAGATCCGCCACCCCTGCACCCGCTAGTTCGACCTTGCGAAGGCATCGATCGAACGCGGTCGCCACCTCGCCTTGCGTCTGCTCGAAAAGGACGCCACGCGGGATGCCTACGCGAAGCCCCGCAAGGGAGATCGACGTCAGCGCTGCCGCTTCCTCGCCGGCCATCACGGCATCGGCGGCGGCGCACTGGGCGACGGTTCGGGCAAGCGGCCCGACCGAGTCCAGTGTGCCGGACAGCGGGAAAGCGCCAGTGAGAGGCACCCGCCTAGCGGTCGGCTTGAAGCCGACGACACCGTTGAGCGATGCCGGAATGCGTATCGAACCACCGGTGTCGGAACCGATGGAGATTTCGCTCGTCCCCTCGCCGACGGAAACGCCGGCACCCGAGGATGAACCACCAGGAATGCGGCTGGCGTCGGCGGCATTGCCGGGCGTGCCGTAATGCTGGTTGTCGCCGATCGCCGTGAAGGCGAATTCGGTCATGTTGGTCTTGCCGACGATCACCGCGCCGGCCTGCCGCAGCCGGCCAACGATGGCGGCGTCGCGCAGGGCAGGTGCAGCGGTCCTGAGCATGAGCGAGCCGGCCGTGGTAGGTTCGCCTGCGACATCGAACAGATCCTTGATCGAGACAATGGTGCCGTCGAGCGGCCCCAGCGTCACGCCTGCCCGCTTGCGGGCATCGCTGGCGTCAGCCGCGGCCCGCGCGGCTTCGGCATAGAGCTTCGTGAACACGTGTTCTTCGCCGGCACGGGCGGCGAGGCGCGCGAGGATGGTTTTGAGATGATCGCGGGCTGATTGCATTTTCGGTGTCGGACTCCGGACGCCTTGAACGTCTTGAATGTAGCGGCCGGCACATGGCCTGCCGAGACTTAACCCGGCACAGCCGGTTTTGCACCCTGTCCAAAGCAAGGAAAGTATCCGATGCTCTACAAAGGCAGTTGTCACTGCGGCAAGGTCGCCTTCGAGTTCGAAGCCGAGCTGACCGGCGCCGTGCGGTGCAATTGCTCGATCTGCTCGCGCAAGGGTGCCCTGTTGTTTGCCGTCCCGCACGAGACCTTGCAGGTTCTGGCCTGGGGCGATGACTTGGGCATCTACACATTCGGCAACCACGCCATCGCGCATCGGTTCTGCCGCACCTGTGGAGTCCACCCCTTCGCTGAGGATGTCGGCGAAGGCAGTGAACGCAGTGCCTACGTCAACATGCAATGCATTGCGGATTTTGACCCTTCGACCTTGCCGGTCTTCGACTTCGATGGCCGCTCGGTCTGAACCTTTAGCCTGTCGCATCGGCTGCATCACTGTCGTCGCCTCAGAACGACATCGGCCCGAGAATCGTGATGGTTCGCGGGCCGGTGCTTGGCGTCTAGCAAGTTATCCCAAAATGGTTGGTCCTAAGGCTACTCGGCGCCCTTCGGACCGCGCACGAACACCACGATCGCCGCCAGCAATGTCGCCGTGCCGCAATAGGCGAAGGCGCTGGCCACGCCGGCATGGTCGACCAGCAGGCCACCGAAGACAGCACCGAGCGCAATCGCCACCTGGAACGTCGCCACCATCAGCCCGCCTGCGCTTTCTGCCTGATCCGGTGCTGCCCGCACCAGCCAGCTCTGCAGCCCGACCGGCACCGCGCCGAAGGCAAAGCCCCACGCCGCAACCGCGGCGGCAGCGACCGTGGGCGAGGCACCGAAACCCAGCATCGAGGCCGCCGCGGCGGCAATCAGCAAGGGCGCCAGCGCAACGGCTGCCTTGAGGTTGCGTTCGGCCAGGATGCCGCCGGCGACATTGCCGAAGAAGCCACCAACGCCATAGGCCAGCAGCACCAGCGAGATCGTCTCGATGTCGAGCACGGGGACCTTCTCGAGGAAAGGGCGGACGTAGGTGAAGCCGGCAAAGTGTCCCGAGGCAACGAGCAGCACGACCAGCAGTGCCACCCTGATGGAGGGGCGCTCGAGCACATCGAGCAAGGTGCGGAAGCTTGCCACGCCCACGGGTGGCAGCTTCGGAATGGTGGCCACCTGCACCAGCAGCGCCAGGGCGCCGACGACAGTGGCGATCATGAAGGCGGTCCGCCAGCCCCAGATGTCACCGACATAGGCGCCGACCGGTGCTGCGCACACCGTCGCCAGCGAAACGCCGGTCAGGATGATCGACATGGCGCGCGGCATCAGCCGCATGGGCACCAGCCGCAGCGCCATCGCCGCCGACATCGCCCAGAAGCCGCCGAGTGCTACGCCGAGCACGACGCGGGCAAGCAGAAGCACGGTAAGCGATGACGCAAAGGTGGCCATCAGGTTGGAGAGGATCAGGAACACCGTCAGCATCCACATCACCAGCCTGCGGTCCATGCGCCTGGTGATGATGGCCATGGTCGGGGCGGCAATGGCGCCGACGATGGCGGTCGCCGTCACCGCTTGTCCGGCCACGCCTTCGGTGACGCCGAGGTCGCGCGCCATTGGCGTCAGCAGGCTGGCGGGCAGGAACTCGGCGGTGACGAGGCCGAAAACACCAAGCGCCAGCGAGACCACGGCGCCCCATGCCGGCTCGGTTCGTTCATCAGAGTCTGCAGGGTTCAGAAGTGTGGCGTCGATGACGCCTGTCGCGGGTTCGGCCATGGTCAGTCTCCGATCTGTTTGCAGCGCCACATAGGGAACGACCGACCGGGGCTCCACCCGTTACATGCCTTGCCATCGCGGCTTGGCTGCTTGGCCGGTTTCCGATCTTCGTTTGCAGCGCAGCATTTGGCTGCAACGCAACATAGGGAGTGACCGCCTGGAGTTTCCATGCTAGAAACCCCATTATGTTTGACCATTCGTCCAAAATCCCGATCACGGGCGATCCACTCACCGACATCTTGCGTGGCCTGCGTCTCGATGGCGTCGAATATGGCCGCTGCGAAATGAAAGAGCCCTGGGGCATCCAGTTCCCGGCCCAACCCGGGGCGCGGTTTCATTTCATCGGCCGCAGAGGCTGCTGGCTGAAGCAGCCGTCCGGCGAATGGGTGGAACTGAATGCCGGCGATGCGGTGCTGCTGCCACGCGGTGGGGCGCATGTGCTGGCCAGCGAACCCGGCGCCCAGGCCTGGCCGATCCACGGCTACGAACTCGAAGAGGTCTGCAAGGACGTCTACTGCACATCGAACGCAGAGATGTGTGGCAAGGACTGCCAACCGGGAACGCTGCTGTTCTGCGCCAGCATGTATTTCAACCTCGACGGCCTGCATCCCTTGCTCGGCATGATGCCGGACGTGATGCGCACGCATGAGCTGGAAGCCTACGAGCCGGGGATTCCGCATTTGCTGGACTCGATGGCACGCGAAGTGGCGATGGAGCGCGTCGGCTCCGGCGGCATCATGGCGCGGCTGGCTGACGTGCTTGCCGCCACCGTCATCCGCTCATGGGTCGAACGCGGCTGCGGCGACTCGTCCGGCTGGATAGCCGCGGTTAGGGACCGCGAGATCGGGCGTGTGCTGGCCGCCATCCATCTCGAACCGAACCACGACTGGACTGTCGAGTCGCTGGCCAGGATGATGGGCGCCTCGCGGTCGGGATTTGCTGAGCGGTTTGCCACCATCGTTGGAGAAACGCCGGCTAAATATGTCACCCAGGTCAGAATGCACCAGGCGCGGCAGTGGCTGGTCCGCGACCGGATGAAGATCTCCGTCGTTGCCGCGCGTCTCGGCTATGAATCGGATGCCGCCTTCAGCCGTGCCTTCAAGCGCGTCATTGGCTCGGCGCCCAGCCATCTTCGCGCCGAAGAGCAGGCCGATATCCGCCAGGCCGGCTAACGTAGGTGGCCCGTATGGCGGCCGTGACTGGCTGATCATTCCAGGCTAGGAAATCCGCATGGATTTCAACTCATCCAGGAACATCTTGCCGGCCTCGGGCGGTCCGCTGACCGACATGCTGCGCGG
Organism: Mesorhizobium sp. CNPSo 4670; assembly: GCF_057784235.1. Classification (NCBI taxonomy): domain Bacteria; kingdom Pseudomonadati; phylum Pseudomonadota; class Alphaproteobacteria; order Hyphomicrobiales; family Phyllobacteriaceae; genus Mesorhizobium; species Mesorhizobium sp. CNPSo 4670. The sequence goes on from NZ_JBWJFQ010000010.1 coordinate 226,560, forward strand.
ATTGCGGCTGGACGGCGTCGACTACGGCCGCTGCGAACTTGGCGAGCCGTGGGGCGTGTTGTTTCCAGCCCAGAAGGCGGCGCGATTTCACTTCATCGGCCGCCGCGGATGCTGGCTGTTTTCGCCATCCGGGGAATGGTTGAACCTGAAGGCCGGCGATGCATTGCTTTTGCCGCGCGGCGCCGAGCATGTCCTTGCCAGCGCGCCAGGTGTCCATGCCGTGCCAATCGAGAGTTACAGCATCGAGCCTTTGCAGGACAACGTCTTCAATGTCTCGAATGGCGGCAGCGGCCCGAAGACGTTGCTGTTTTGCGGCAGCATGCACTTCAATCTGGGCGGATCGCACCCTTTGCTGGGCATGATGCCGGATATGATGCGCGCCAACGAACTGATGGCGGGTGAGCCAGGCATTCCGCATCTGCTGGAAGCCATGGCAAGCGAAGTCACTCTAAACCGACCGGGCTCTGGCGGCATGCTGGCGCGGCTTGCCGACGTGTTGGCCGCTTCCATCATCCGTTCGTGGGTAGAGAACAGTGGCAGCGATACCACCGGCTGGATCGCGGCGATCAGGGATCGTGACATTGGCCGCGTGCTGGTCGCCATTCATCTGCAGCCCGACAGAAACTGGACGGTAGAGGCCCTCGCGCGAGAGATGGGCGCCTCACGATCGGCTTTCGCCGAACGCTTTACCACAATCGTCGGCGAGACACCGGCAAGATATGTTGCCCGGGTGCGCATGCATCAGGCACGGCAATGGCTGACGGACGACCGGATGAGAGTATCGGTGGTCGCCGCTCGACTGGGTTACGATTCCGAAGCGTCGTTCAGCCGGGCGTTCAAGCGGATCGTCGGCATCGCGCCCAGCCATCTGCGCACCAACGGCACCTCTGAAGAGGGTTGAGGCGATCCCATCCCTGGCTTGCCGGATTGGATGAATTGCCAAGCCTTCCGGACGCAATGTCATTGCCGGGCTGACTGCATGCAATAGCTTGCGATTGCACAGCAATGAGGGGCCGGCGGCAAGTCGGCCCAGGAGGAGAGCCGATGTCAAATCATCTGAAGGTCCTGGCGCTGGCCGCCATGCTCGTGTTTTCAGGGCGCGCCTTTGCCCTTGAGGACAGCTACGTGCCGACCGACAAGATTCCCTATGTCGCCGAGGCGCCGGAGCAGCCGCAGCGCCTCGGTGCGCTTTGGGGCGACCGCGCCAAAGGTCCGGCGGGAACTTTGCTGAAAGTCCCGGGCAACTGGCGCGCCCCTGTTCACGCACACACCGCCGACTATCGCGCGGTGGTGATCCAGGGGCTGTGGGCGCATTGGCAGATGGAAGGCGGCGAAGCGACCAAGGTCGAGCTGCCTCCCGGGTCCTACTGGACCCAGAAGGCCGATGAGATGCATGACGACGCCTGCCTGTCTGACACCGAATGCGTGATCCTGCTCATCAACGACACGCCATACGAGACCTACCTGCCGAAATAAGCGAGGTTGCGGCCTATGACGCGTGGCGCAAATTGACGCCGCTGCCCTTGTCGAACAACACCACCTTGTCGGGGTTCCAGGCAAAGCGAACCGGCTGTTCGATCGCCACATCGGTCCTGGCCGGCACCGTGGCACGTAACATCGCGTCACCGACGCGCAGCGTCAGGATCTTTTCGACGCCATGGTTCTCGACGTCGTGGACGTGCGCCTCGACCGGCGCGCCGCTCTCGAGGTAGACATCTTCGGGACGAATGCCGAAGACGAGCGGGCGGCCGTCGGTCGCCGCACTCGCCTTGGCTCCCCCTGAAAAAGGCAGTTCGAAATTCAGCGGCGCCATCACCGCGCGGCCGTTGACCAGCTTGCCGTCGATGAGGTTCATCGGCGGCGAGCCGACGAAGCTCGCCACATAGGTGTCGCGCGGATTGTTGTAGATCTCATAAGGCGTACCGGTCTGGACGATGCGGCCGTGGTTGAGCATGCCGACCTTGTCGCCCATCGACATCGCCTCGATCTGGTCGTGGGTAACGAACAGGAAGGTGGCACCGAGCTGCATTTGCAGGTTCTTGAGTTCCGTGCGCAGCGCCTCGCGCAATTTGGCGTCGAGCGCCGACAGCGGCTCGTCCATCAGGAACACGCGCGGCTTGCGCACGATGGCACGGCCGATCGACACGCGCTGCATCTCGCCGCCTGACAGCTTGTCGGTCTTGCGGTCGAGCAAATGTTCGATCCGCAGCGTCCTGGCGGCGCGGTCGACGCGGTCCTTGATCTCGGCATCGGGTCCTCCGGTCAAGCCGGAGGATGACGGAGAGTTGAGAGGGCGACGCACACCGACCGTCGCGGACCGGCGCGAGCGCGACCTGCCGGATAGCGTCAGCTGCTGATCATCGCGCTGTCTTGTTGAGAGCGGTGACGACCAGCGCGAGAATCACCGCCGCGGCGGCGATTTCCCACACGAAAGCCTGCTTGTAGAAAGGCGGCGTGGCGAGCTGCGCCTTGCCGGCGAGAGTGTTGGGGTCCGGTGGATTGAGGAAGAAGACGCCGTAGAGATGCGCCGCCGTGATCGAAACCAGCAGCGCAATGCAGAAGACCAGCGCCACGACCAGCGCTACGGTCACCACACTGCGCACCTTGACGCCCGGCTGGGCCAACGGCAGCAGGTTGTTGATGAGTCCGGCAAGCACCACGAGACCGCTGCCGACCGCGTACAGGCCGATGGAAAAGGGTTGGAAGATCAGCACCAGCGCCATGACGCCGAGGCCAATGATGAAGACCTCGAGGCAGTACGCGCTGGCCCGGCTCATGCCGGAAGAACTGTCGCTCATGACCGCACCGCCTTTCCGGAGCCATCGAAGACATGGGTTTGCCTGGGATCGGGGCGTAGATTCAGCGCCTCGCCGACCTTGACCCGCTGGCTTCTCGTCACCACGACGCGGATGTCGGCGCCTGCCGCCGTGCGGGCATGAATAAGGGTTTCGGCGCCCATGGGCTCGATGAGCTCGGCCCGGGCGGAGATGGTGCCACGGTCCCCCGTATCGGTCGCGGTGAAGGCGCGGGGGCGGACACCGATCGTCACCTTGCCGGGCTGCAGGCGCGCGACCGCCGCGTCCGTGCGGATCGCCAGATTAATGCCGGCCACGGCCATCTCCGCCGTGCCATCGGCGAAGGTCTTGAGGTCGGCATCGAGAAGATTCATCTGCGGCGTGCCGATGAAGCTCGCCACGAAAGCATTGGCGGGCTTGGCAAAAACCTCGTGCGGTGAGCCGACTTGCTCGATCAGGCCGTCCTTCATGATGGCGATGCGGTCGGCCATGGTGAGCGCTTCGAGCTGGTCATGGGTCACGATCACGGTCGCTTTGGAGAGGCCCTGCAGCACTTCCTTGATCTGGCCACGCATGCTCTGGCGCAGTTCGACATCGAGACGCGACAAGGGCTCGTCGAAGAGGAAGCAATTGGGGTCGCGGACGATGGCGCGGGCCATGGCGGCGCGCTGCTTTTCGCCCTCAGATATCTGGTTCGGCAGCCGGTCGAGAACGTGCTCCAAGTGGAGGATCGCGGCGACGCGGTTGACGCGGGCAGTCCGCTCAGCCCTGGAAATGCCGTCATGATAGAGCGGGAAGGCGATGTTCTCGCCGACCGATGCCGACGGGTAGAGCGCGTAGAACTGGAACACCATGGCGATGTCGCGCTTTTCGGGCGGCAGGCTGTTCATCACCTTGCCGGCGATGACGACCTCGCCGTCAGTGACGCTTTCCAGCCCGGCGATGACGCGCAGGGTCGTCGTCTTGCCACAGCCGGAGGGGCCGAGAAGGCAGACGACCTCACCGGCGGCCACCGACAGGTCAACGTCCTTGACCGCGGTGAAGGAGCCGAAACGCTTGGTGACTTTGCGGAGTTCGATGGTTGACATCTCAGCGCTTCACGGTGCCGAAGGTAACGCCGCGCAACAGATGGTTTTGCAAGAAGAAGGTGACCAGGAAGACTGGGACGAGGAACAGGGTTTCGATGGCGGCAAGCAAAGTCCAGTCGGTGCCGCGTCCACCCGACGACACGGCCTGGTTCATGGCGACCGGGACCGTTCTCGTGTCGGGCCCCGAGAGCAACAGGGCGAAGAGGAACTCGTTCCAGGTGAGGATCAGGCCGAACACGAACGTGGCGGCGAGCCCGGCAATGACCTGGGGCAGGCAAATCTTGAAGAACACCCGCATTCCGGACGATCCGTCGATGCGGGCGGCATCCTCGACGTCTGGCGACAATTCATCGAAGAAGCTCTTCATCATCCAGATGGTGAAGGCCAGGTTGAAGGCGGTGTAGAGCATGATGATGCCGAGATACGAGCCCGACAGGCCCACTACGCGGAACATCAGGATCACCGGAATGATCACCACAATCGCCGGCAGCATGCGCGTGGTCAGGATGATGAACAGGTAGGTGTCATTGCCTTTCAGCGGATAGCGCGAGAAGCCGAAGGCCGCCAGGGTGCCGATGACCAGCGCCAGCAGCACCGACGCCGAGGCGATGAAGATCGAGTTGAAGAAATAACGGTCGAATCCTGTCGCTTCCGGGGCACCGTCCGGCGTCATCGAGCGGGAAAAGACGGACCCAAAATTTTCGAGCGTGGGCTTGAACACAAAATGGTCCGGAATCAAGCCGAACAGCGACGTGGGCGACAGCGTCGGAGGCACCAGGAGCGCGTCGCCCTGCGGTTTGAAGGCGGTGAATATGATGAACAGCACCGGCAGAAAATAGATAAAGGCGACGACGGCCACGGCGAGCGTCCGCCCCCAGCCGGCCTTGTCTACTCCGCTGGCCCTGCCGAAGCCGAGCTTTCCCAATATCGATTCGGCCACGGGTCAGGCTCCTTGCGTACGGCGGTTTGCGAGGTACAGGTAGAGGTTGGTGAGAACGATCACCATGAACAGCATCAGATAGGAGATCGCCGCGCCCTCACTCGTCTTGTTCTGCTCGTTGGCGATGCGGATCAAGTGATAGGAGATCGTCAGTGTGTCGTTGCCGCCCTTGGTGAGGAGGATGACGAGATCCGCCAGCTTGAACGCCTCGATGGTGCGGAAGAGAAGGGCCAACATCAGAAGGCCTCGGATGTAGGGGAAGGTGATCATCCAGAATTGCCGCCAGCTGGAAATACGGTCGATGGCAGCGGCCTCGTAAAGGTATTTCGGCACCGAGACGAGGCCCGCCAGCACAAGGAGCATGACGAAGGGCGACCACATCCATGCGTCGGCGAAAACGATTCCCGCCACGGCACCGACTTTGTTGCTCATCAGGATGAACTGGTTGCCGGAGATCGAATTGATGACGTAGCTGAGAATCCCAAATGTCGGGTCATAGTAGTAGGTGAAGAACACGCCAGAGGCGACAACCGAAAGCATCATCGGTGTCAGCACCAGGATCAACAAATACTTGCGCAGCGGAAATTGCTTGGCGAACAGGATGGCCAGCAGAAAGCCGACGATCATCTGCGCGGAGACGGTGAACACGACGAACATGGCGGTATTGATCAGCGCGCCCCAAGTCGCGTGAGCAGCGAGATCGTTGGTAAGGATCCGGACGTAGTTCCCGAGTCCGACGAAGCGGATCGTCTGCTGGTTTGCCTGGTAGGCGAAGAACGAAAGGCCCAGCGACCACAGCAGGGGGAAGATATTCATCACAAACAGAACGGCGATTGCCGGAGCGACCAGCAGGGCGCCGAAGTAGTGGCGGCGATACGCGTTGACGGTAAATGCGGCCGCGACCAACGCCGCCGCGGCGCCCACCACCCAGAAGGAGACAGCCGCCGGCAAGCCCGCCATTGATATGGCCGACACGACGACAGCGACAGCGATGGCGAGTTTCCAGTTGTGGGCAACAACCGTGGTAAGGCGTGGTGTCAGCAGCGTGCTTGAAACAGCGGTCATGGGAGTCCGAAATATGGAGCGCCTGACGTGGCAATGATGGGGAGCGGCTTTTGCCCCGCTCCCCGCAGCTATGTCGGAAGGTTACTGGATAAGGCCAGCGTTCTTCAGGAGGTCCTCCTGGAACTTGGCGATGTTATCCAGGGTGGTCTTGGCGTCCTGCTTGCCAGTGATGGCTAGGTCGTACTGGTCCTGCTGCTGGGTGAGCAGTTCGAAGAACTGCGGCACGTGCCACATGTCCTTCTGCCAGTCGAGCGAGTTCGCCCAGGCGCGGTCCCACGGACGATAGGTCACGTATTTCGGATCGCTGTAGACCGACTTGATCGCGGACTGGCCGCCGGCGGCGGCGAACTGTTGCTGGATATCGGGCGAGAGCCACCACTTCACGAAGCCCACCGCTTCCTTGATTTGCTCAGGCGTCGTCCAGGTGGTGAGAACGAAAGGCTGTCCGCCGATCTGTGACGTACGATTCACCTTGCCGTCGGGGCCGCGCAGGCCTGGCGCCAATCCGAACACCAGCTTGTCGGCAACCTTCGACGTCTTGGGATCGAGCGAGGCTTCGCCGAGACCGATCCAGTCGATGTTCATGGCCACCTTGCCTTCACGGAACAACTGGTCCGAGACGAAGATGTCCATGGTGCCGGTCTTGACCACCGGCGGCATGTACTTCAGCAATTTGAGGAAATGCTCCATGCCCTCGATGGACTTCGGGGAGTTTACGACGCCTTCGGCATGTCCGGTCGGGGCCTTGGTTTCATCCCAGATGCCGCCGCCATGCTCCCAGACGAACGTGTGGACCGAGCTCGTCGAGAAGTCGTAGCCTTTGCCTGCCTGATAGGCGATGCCGTAGAAATCGTCATCCAACACCTGGCCGGCGAGCTTGTCGCCCTTCTTGCGCTGGAAGAATTCGCCAACATGCTCGAACGTGTTCCAGTCCATGGCGTCGATTTCTTCGCCGGTGCAGGGCAGCTTCTCATTGTACTTCGCCTTGAAGGCGGCCTGCTCGTCGTCGTTGCAGAGCACGTCCTTGCGGCCGTAGGTGACCAGCACGTCCGGGAACTGCGGGAAGCCGTAGTAGTTCGGCGTGCTGTTGGGATAGGTCGAGTAGGCGTTGAGCACGGCGGGATGCATCGACTCCATCGTCGCCTTGAGTTCCGGGTCGGCATCGATGAGATCGTTGATCTTGCGGAAGTAGCCGCCTTCGACGAAGGCGCCCAGCCACTGCGAGTCCGACACGATGAAGTTGTACTTCTTTTCGCCCGAGGTCAACGAGGCGTTGACGCGGGTGTAGAAATCCGGCCACGGAATGAAGTCGACATCGAGCTTCACGGTATTGCCAGACTTGGGCTTGTACTGCTCGTCGAAGAACTTCTTCATAATGCGGGTCGGGGGCCAATCCGGCACCGCCATCGTCAACGTCACTTCTTCGGCAGAGGCATAGGTCACGCCTCCCACCAGTAGCGTGGCAGCGAAGCTTGCGGCTGTCGCTAGCCCTTTCACTTTGGTCATCGCCGTCATTCGCGTTTCCTCCCTTGGTTAACCGGATTGCTTCTCGCCGTTCGCGTCAGGTCATTGCCTGGCCGCTCACGGCGCGGAAGACGTGGATTTTCCTGTTATCGATGGCGATCGATGCCGAATCGCCGGTCCTGATGCTGGCGGCGATCGCTTCCGGCAGCACCATGCGCAACATCTCGCCGCCGGCCTCGACCGAGACGATCGTGATGTCTCCGAGCGGTTCGACCAGATGCACCTTCGAGGCAACCCCGGCTTCGCCCTTGGCGGCGAGCCGAATGTCGCTCGGGCGAATGCCGATCAGCGCGGCCTCGCCGGCATCGGCAGTCTTTGGCGCCGTCGCCGGAACCAGAGTCCCGAGCGGCGTGTCGAAAGACCTGGTGTCGGCGCGCACCGAGGCCGTGAACAGATTCATGTGCGGCGAGCCGATCTTGCTGGCGACATAGGTATGGATCGGCTGCTCGTAAAGCTCGTCCGGCGTGCCGATCTGGACGATGCCGCCATCGCGCATGACGGCGATCGTCTCGCCCATCGAGAGAGCCTCGAGCTCGTCGGGCGTGGCATAGATCACGGTCATGCCGAACTGGCGGTGCAGCCGCTTCAGCTCGGCGCGCGTCTCGTGCCGAAGCTTGGCGTCGAGATTGGTGAGCGGCTCATCGAGGAGAAGAATCTTTGGCCGGCGGATCAGGGAGCGGCCGAGCGCGACGCGCTGCTGCTCTCCGCCGGACAGGGTTGCCGGCTTGGCCTTCAGGCGGTGTGTCAGCTTCAGGATCTCGGCGGTCTCTTTCACCCGCTTGTCGATCTCGGCGCGCGCGGCTTTCTCCTCGCGCAGCGGATAGGCGAGATTGTCGTAGACCGTGAGGTGGGGGTAAAGCGCGAAAGACTGGAAGACCATCGAGATGCCGCGGCCGGCGATCGGCGCATGGGTCATGTCGCGGCCGCCGATCTCAAGCGTGCCGGAGTCGGCCTGGACGAGGCCGGCGATAGTGCGCAGCGTCGTCGTCTTGCCAACCGAGCTCGGCCCGAAGAGTACGAAGAAGCGGCCTTCGTCGACGGCGAAGCTAAGGTCGTTGATGGCGCGCACGGAACCATAGGCTTTGCTGAGCCCATCGAGGCGCAGCGCAATCCCCTTGCCGGCACTGGCGCGAGGCGACGTCTGCGTCACGATGCGCCACCTCGTGCGGACGGAACACGCGCCATCCGTGTGATCCTCCTCGCCCTGCCGAAATGGACTGCGGCTGTCATTCCCGATCCGCCTTTTCTTTCCTAATCTGGTATTACCAATTTAAGATGCTCGTCAAGCGCTTTCTTAAAATTTGCCGTCACCAAAATAAGCTGAAAACGTCCGCTATATGCTGGTATTTCCTTCATTTTTGGCAATTCTCCACCTTCATCCCGTTCGCAAAACGCCAATCCACAAAATCACTGAAATCGCCGACCTTCAAATCTGGTCGAACCAGATTCGCTCCGAGCTACCGCGGCGACCGCCCCGGATTGCCCTCGACGACCCCCAATCCGGTCCGCGTCGGGAGAAGTCTCATATCCTGCATCCGCCTTCGTCCAGCCCTCCTCCATGCCCAACTCACGCCGCCACCACCCCTGGTCAGGATGGCGTCCGGAGTCGCGCCTGGCGCACCAGCGCTGAGGCCGCCCACCGGGCGACGGCCAGGGTCTTGCCGCTGTCCAGGCCCCAGATGTCCTTCAGCACAATCAGCAGTTCGACGCCGAAAATCAGCGACAGCGCCTGCGCCAGGCGCTCGAATTCGCGCGGCGGCAGCTCGCCCCTCAGTGGCGCAAGCGCATCCTCCAGCAGGTCCATGCGATGGCCACGGGTGAAGGGTGGCTCGCCGCCCAGCGTGCCTGCCTGCCCGCGCGCCCATTGGTCCAGCGACAATTTCAGCGCTGCCTTGAACGTTGCCTCGAAGGCCTCGATGCGCGGCATCGCGCTGTCTATCAACTCCGCCACGCGGCGTTCGGCATCGGACGAATCGGATCGCCACTCGAGTATCGGGCCTAGCCCTTCGTCGACCACCGCGTGGACCAGGGCTGTCTGGCTCGGGAAATAGCGATAGGCGGTGGCGCGGGAAACTTCTGCCGCTTCGGCAACCTCGCTGACCGACGGCGTGACGCCCGCCTGCATCAGCCTTGTCGCAGTCTCCAGCATCAGCCGTTTCGTGCGTGCGCGCGGTCCACGCTCCAGCGCCTGGCCGCTTCCCCGCTCGGCGTCTTCGCTTGCTGTCGATTGTTGACGTGAGACATTCATATCAATACGATACGCGCGTCTCAAAAATTTGCAATGACCTTCGCATCGTCGAGCGGCCTGGCAATGAGCGGTGGGGCGCGGCATTGCGCCGGCCTGGATTGGGGAACGCAATGAAGCGCATCTATGTGGTGGGCACCGCAGACACCAAGGGCGAGGAACTCGCCTTCCTGGCGGATGCGATAGCCGCCACGGGCGCCATCGTTTCGCGCGTCGATGTCGGGACGCGTGACGCAACCATCGCGGTGGACATCTCGGCGAAGGACGTTGCCGGCCATCACCCCGGCGGTCGTGACGCGGTGCTCGGCGGCAATGACCGTGGCACCGCGGTCGCCGCCATGGGCGTCGCTTTCGCCCGCTTTGTCCAATCGCGAAACGACATTGCTGCCATGATCGGCATTGGCGGTGGTGGCGGCACCTCGATCATCACGTCGGGCATGCGCGCGCTGCCGCTCGGCCTGCCTAAGATCATGGTCTCGACGCTCGCCTCCGGCGACACCGCGCCCTATGTCGATGTCTCCGACATCGTCATGATGCCATCGGTGACCGACATGGCCGGGCTGAACCGGCTTTCCCGTGTCGTCCTGCACAACGCCGCCCAGGCCATATCAGGCATGGCGGCCAGGCCGGCGCCGCCGGCCGACGGCAAACCGTCGATCGGCCTCACCATGTTCGGCGTCACCACGCCTTGCGTGACCGCTATCGCCGACCAGCTGCGCTCGACCTATGACTGCATGGTCTTCCACGCCACCGGCACCGGCGGCCGCAGCATGGAAAAGCTGGCCGACAGCGGCCTGCTGTCCGGGGTCATCGACATCACCACGACCGAGGTCTGCGACCTCCTGTTCGGCGGCGTGCTGCCGGCGACCGAGGATCGTTTCGGCGCGATCGCCCGCACCGGGCTGCCCTATGTCGGCTCGGTCGGCGCGCTGGACATGGTCAACTTCTGGGCGCCTTCGACCATCCCGGAGCACTATCGCGGACGTCTGGTGTACGAGCACAATCCGAACGTCACCCTGATGCGCACCACGGCACAGGAATGCCGCGCGATCGGCGAATGGATCGGCGCCAGGCTCGCCCTCAGCCAGGGGCCGGTGCATTTTCTGATTCCGGAAAAAGGCATCTCGGCGCTCGACATCGAAGGCGGTGCCTTCTTCGATCCAGAGGCCGATGCCGTTCTGTTCGAAGCCATCGAGCGCACCATCCAGCCGAACGACATGCGCCGCGTGACGCGCCTGCCGCTGCACATCAACGACCCCGAGTTCGCCAAGGCCGCGGTTGCGGCCTTTCTCGACATCGCCGGACAGTGAGTTGCAAGACATGCCCGCCATACCGCGCAAGGACATACTGAAGAGGTTTAGGGCAATGATCGAAAAGGGCGTGCCGATCGTCGGCGGCGGCGCCGGCACCGGCCTGTCGGCCAAGGCCGAGGAGGCCGGCGGCATCGACCTCATCATCATCTACAATTCCGGCCGCTACCGCATGGCCGGGCGTGGCTCGGCCGCCGGACTGCTCGCCTACGGCAATGCCAACGAGATCGTCAAGGAGATGGCCTATGAGGTGCTGCCGGTGGTCAAGAAGACGCCGGTGCTGGCCGGGGTCAACGGCACTGACCCGTTCGTCATCATGCCGCTGCTTCTGGCCGAGCTGAAGGCGATGGGCTTTTCCGGCGTGCAGAACTTTCCCACCATCGGTTTGTTCGACGGTCAGATGCGACAAAGTTTCGAGGAGACCGGCATGGGTTTCGGGCTCGAGGTCGAGATGATCGCCGAGGCGAACAAAGTTGATTTCCTGACCACGCCCTATGTGTTCAATCCCGATGAGGCCCGCGCCATGACAAAAGCCGGCGCCGATATTGTCGTCGCCCATATGGGAGTGACGACCGGCGGCTCGATCGGCGCCACTTCGGCCAAGTCGCTCGACGACTGTATTGTCGAGATCGATGCCATCGCCAACGCGGCCCGTTCGGTGCGCAAGGATGTCATCCTGCTTTGCCATGGCGGGCCGATCTCGATGCCGGATGACGCGCGCTATATCCTCGACCGCTGCAAGGGCCTGCACGGCTTCTATGGCGCAAGCTCGATGGAACGGCTGCCGGCGGAAGCCGCGATCGCCAAGCAGACGGCTGATTTCAAGGCCGTCACGCTTCATGACCAGAAGAAAAAGAAGGGATGATGAGAGATGACCGACAAGAGCAAGGTGTTTGTCTACCCCAAGGACGTCAGCGCCTTCGGCTTCGACTGGGGCAGGCTGGCGCTGACCGTGGCGCCCGAGGTGAATGGCGCTACCCGCTTTTCCGGCGGTGTCGTCGACCTGCCCTCCGGCAAGGGCCACACACGCCACAACCATCCAGGCGCCGAGGAAATCATCTTCGTCATCTCGGGCAACGGCGAGCAGATGGTCGAGGACGAGAAGGGCAATCCGGTGGTCGAGAAGGTTGGCCCCGGCTGCACCATCTATGTGCCCGAAAGCCGCTTTCACTCGACGCTTAACACCGGCGACGGGCCGATGCAGCTTTTCGTCGTCTATTCACCGGCCGGGCCGGAACTGGTGCTGCGCGAGCTGCCAGATTTTAGGTTGCTGCCGCCGGGAGACAAATAGCTTTTTTCCGGACAGCACGTGCCATCCGCCTATGAAGCGCCACCCCTGTTCCATCCCCGGCCACGGTCGCCGAACATCACATAGCCGGTGTCGGTCACGGCAAGCGTGTCCTCCAGCTTGATGAAGCCACGCGTCGGGTGAAGCATGGTCGTCTCGACCGACAGCACCATGTTCTTTTCCAGCGGTTTGGCCGCATAGGTGCCTTCATAGGTCACCGGATGGTTGGTCATCAGGAACGGCGCTTCATGCGTGATCAGCCCCATGCCGTGGGCGAAGAAATCCGTATAGGCCGCGACCTTCGAGGCCTTCAGCACGCCCTCGGCATGCGAAATCATATCGCCGCCCAGCGTGCCCGCCCTGACCTTGGAGAACGCCGCCTGCTGCACCGTCTCGACCTCGGCCAGCAGGTCTTCGAGTTCGGCGTCCGGTTCGCCCAGAATGCCCATCCGGCACAGGTCGCCGATATAACCGTGATAGTTGCCGCCGGAATCGATCGACAGCACCTCGCCCTTCTTCCACGCCTGCGGTGAGGCGGCGCGGTTGTGGCTGGGGCCCAGCGTCAGCAGGCAATATTCGAAATGCGCGCCGCGATTGGTCTCTTCGCGCCGCAGCTGCTCGATGATCTCGGTCTTGGTCGTGCCTTCGCCTGCCCAGGCAATGGTCGCCAGCATGGAATCGGTGATCAGTTCAGAAGCGGCGCGCAGCTTCTCCAGCTCTGCATCGGTCTTGATGGCGCGCATGCTCTCCAGCATGGCTGTCGCGTCGATCAGCCTGGCGTCCGGCAATGCCTTGCGGATCAGCGTGTAGGCGTCCGACGGCAGGAAGCCCGGCTCGATGCCGATGCGGGCGCCCGCTTTGCCGATCTTCCGCAGGTGCTCGACGGCAAGATTGGCGGCATCGAGCGTGCCCCAGCAGGCGGCGTGCAGGGTCGGTGTCCAGAACGGGTTGTTCTGGTGCTCGGCGCCTTCCATGCGGTTGCCGATATAGGCGGCATGGTCGGGTCCGCCCTTCTCATAGATGACGACAGGCAAATAGCGGCTGTGGCCGATCGCATCCATGGCGGCGAAGAAGATGAACTTGTAGCCGCCCAGCAGATACTGCGTGTTGTGCTTGGAGGTTGCCAGCAGCACATCGATGCCGGCCTCCTCCATCAGCCGGTCGACCCTTGCCTGGTCGAATGGGATATTGCTGACAGCACTCTTGCCCGGAGCAATGTTCATCTCTCTCTCCCTGATTGCCTGAGATCGCCGGCTATTTGCTCCCGATCCCTTGGCTGTGGATCAAACCTGCACCATTTTGCTCGCTCTGGTCTAGCCAGAAACACGCGAAATGGCCTGCTTCAATCTCAACATCACGTTATGTCAGCGCATCCAACAAAATCTGGTCCTACCAGATCGATCGAATTGAACCGCTTCCTCCAAACTGGTCCAGCGGACGAAAATTTCAAAGCCAAGCGAGGATGCGCCAATTCCGTCTCTGGCGAAACCCTCGGCAAGGCTCATAATCGCCACCGCAAGGATGCTGGCGGGCTCGCCAGCGTTCGAGGGGATGGCGCACCCGGCCGGGTCGCGGAGAGGACGGAGTTCGATCATGTCAGGTTTCACGATTTCCAGACGCCAGATGCTTGCCAGCTCGGCAATGCTGCTGGCCGCCACCGCCATGCCGACATTCGGCTGGGCGCAAAAGCCGAAGAAGGGTGGGCGCCTCGTGCTTGCCGCTGATTCCGAACCGCGCAACCTCAACCCTGCGATCGTCGCCTCCAACGGCGTCTTCTTCATCTCCAGCAAGATCGTCGAAACGCTGGCTGAAGCATCCTTCGACGGCAAGGACGGGCTTGCGCCACGACTGGCCTTGAGCTGGGAAGGCGCTGCCGACGGGCTGTCCGCCACGTTCAAACTGCGCGACGGCGTCAAATGGCATGACGGCAAGCCGTTCACCTCGGCCGATGTCGCCTTCTCGGCGCTGCAGGTCTGGAAGCCGCTGCAGAACCTCGGCCGCACCGTGTTCAAGGATCTCGCCGCTGTCGACACGCCGGACGATCTCACCGCCGTGTTCAAATTCGCCAAGCCGACCCCGTTCCAGCTGATCCGCAACGCGCTGCCGGCACTGAGCAGCGTCGTGCCGAAGCACATCTACGAGGTGGGCAAGATCGAGGACAACCTGGCCAACAACGCGCCCATCGGCACCGGGCCGTTCAAGTTCGGCGAATACAAGGCCGGCCAATATTACCGGCTGACGAAGAACACGGGTTACTGGGGCAAGGACGAGCCCTATCTCGACGAGATCATCTATCAGGTGCTGCCCGACCGCACGTCGGCGGCGAGCGCACTGGAAGCCGAGGAGATCCAACTCGCCGCGTTTTCCGCCGTCCCGCTGGCTGATCTCGACCGCATTTCCAAGGTGCCGGGCCTCAAGGTGATCTCCAAGGGCTATGAGGGGCTGACCTATCAGCTCGTCGTCGAGATCAACCATCGCCGCAAAGAGCTGGCCGACCTCAAGGTGCGCCAGGCGATCGCGCATGCCATCGACAAGGATTTCGTCGTCACGACGGTGTTCCTCGGCTATGCCGCCACCGCCACCGGTCCGGTGCCCAAGAACGATCCGCAATTCTACACCGCCGACGTGCCGACCTATGCCTTCGACGTCACCAAGGCCAACGCGCTGCTCGACGAGGCCGGCTACAAGAAAGGCGCCGACGGCAACCGTTTCTCGCTGAAGCTTTTGCCGGCGCCCTATTTCAACGAGACCAAGCAATTCGGCGACTATCTGCGCCAGGCACTCGCCGCCATCGGCATCGACGCCCAGCTGGTCAACAACGACTCGGCCGCGCACATCAAAGCCGTCTACACCGACCACGCCTTCGACCTGGCCGTCGGCCCGCCCGTATTCCGCGGCGACCCGGCGATCTCGACCACCATCCTGGTGCAGAGCGGCATTCCCGACGGCGTGCCGTTCTCCAACCAGGGCGGCTACAAGAACGATGCGCTCGATGCGCTCATCGCCAAGGCGTCCGAGACGCTCGACACCGCTGCCCGCACCGACCTCTACAAGGAATTCCAGAAACAGGTGGCCGCCGACCTGCCGCTGATCAACGTCGCCGAATGGAGCTTCATCAGCGTCGCCCGCGACACCGTCGGCAACATCGCCAACAACCCGCGCTGGGCGGTGTCGAACTGGGCGGACACTTATCTGGAATCGTGACACAGTCGCGCGGATGAAAGTTAGCGGCGAAACTGTCGTAGATGCACGGACAGACGTCGAGCTCTACGACACGCCCCTCTGTCCTGCCGGACATCTCCCCCTCATGGGGGGAGATTGGCTGGCCGCGCCGCCCAGGCGCGGCACATTTATTAGACGGCTCAGTGCCCTGCCATCGAGGCCGCCATGACCCGCGCCCTCATTCTCCTTCGTCGTCGGTTGGTCGGCAGCATCTTCGTGCTGCTGATCGTCGTTGTCGGCACCTTCATGCTGCTCGAAGCTGCACCCGGCGATGCGGTCGACGCCTACATCGTCTCGACCGGCGGCGACGCCGGCATGATCGAACTCCTGCGTCATCGCTGGGGCCTCGACCAGTCGGAGCTGACGCGGCTGGCCAACTATCTCTGGGCGCTGCTGCATCTCGATCTGGGCCAGTCGGTGACGTTCTCCCGGCCGATCCGCGACGTGATCCTCGAGCGGCTGCCCACCACGCTGCTGTTGATGGTCAGCGCCACCGCGCTCTCCTTTGGGCTGGGCTCGGCACTCGGCATCTGTGCCGGCGCAAGGCCGGGCAGCGTCCGCGACCGCTTTCTGTCGATCGGCTCGCTGGCGCTCTATGCCGTGCCGGGTTTCTGGCTTGGCCTGGTGCTGATCGTCGTCTTTGCCGTCGACCTGCGCTGGTTGCCGATCGGCGGTATCGAGACCCTGGCGTCCGACAAGGCCGGCCTCGACCGCGCCGCCGACATCGCCATCCACCTCGTCCTGCCGGTTTCGGCGCTGGGCTTCATCTATCTGGCACTCTATCTGCGCATGATGCGTGCCGGCATGGCCGAAGTCTGGCGGCAGGATTTTGTGCTTGCCGCCCGCGCCAGGGGGTTGTCGCGCCGCCGCATCGTGCTCGCCCACGTCGCCCGCAACGCACTCTTGCCACTGGTCACCATGCTCGGGCTGCAATCGGCGCAGATGCTTGGCGGCAGCGTCGTCATCGAAAGCGTCTTTTCCGTGCCCGGCCTCGGCCGGCTGGCGCAGGAAGCGGTGGCCGCGCGGGATACCCCGCTACTGCTCGGGATTATTCTCACAAGCGCCGTCCTTGTCATCGTCATTAACCTGCTCGTCGACATCGCCTATGCCTTTCTCGATCCGCGAGTCGGCGCCGGCGAGGCCGGCGCATGAGCTCGCCCCGCCGTTTCCTGCGCAGGCCCGAGGCTGTCGCCGGCGCCATCCTCCTGACGGCGCTGATTGCCATGGCGCTGTCGGCGCCACTGCTGTTCCCCGGCGACCCGCAAGCCATCGCCGGGCCAGCGCTGCTGCCGCCGTTTCAGGACTGGTCACTGCCGTTCGGCACCGACCGGCTTGGC
This sequence comes from Mesorhizobium sp. CNPSo 4670, assembly GCF_057784235.1. Classification (NCBI taxonomy): domain Bacteria; kingdom Pseudomonadati; phylum Pseudomonadota; class Alphaproteobacteria; order Hyphomicrobiales; family Phyllobacteriaceae; genus Mesorhizobium; species Mesorhizobium sp. CNPSo 4670. The sequence goes on from NZ_JBWJFQ010000010.1 coordinate 243,374, forward strand.
CGTGACGTGCTGGCCGAGCTGTTCCACGGCGCCCGCACCTCGCTCGCCGTCGGGCTCGCGGCAGCGGCGGCAGCGCTCGCCATCGGCTCTGTGGTTGGCACTCTGGCCGGCTTTGCCGGTGGCCTGGTCGACGAGGTGCTGATGCGCATCACCGACGCTTTCCAGACCGTGCCTGGCTTCCTACTGGCGCTGGCCTTCGTCAGCGTCGTCGGGCCGTCGCTCGACATCGTCGTGATTGCCATCGCGCTCGGCACATGGACCGGCCCGGCACGTGTCACCCGCGCGGAAGTCCTCTCCATTCGGGAGCGCGATTACGTTGCCGGTGCCAGGGTCATCGGCATGCATCCGCTGGCGATCGCCTTTCGCGAGGTGCTGCCCAACGCCTTGCCGCCCGTGCTGGCGATGTCCTCGGTGATCGTCGCTGCCGCGATCCTCACCGAGGCAGCCTTGTCCTTCCTTGGCCTGGGCGATCCCAACCGGGTGACCTGGGGCGGCATGATCGCCGAAGGTCGCGCCGTGCTGCGCACCGCACCCTTCCTGTCGATCGTCCCGGGCATCGCACTGATGCTGACGGTACTGGGTGTCTATCTCGCCGGTGAAGGCATCGTCGAAACGACAGTCACAAGAAGGGGCCTGTCGTGACCGCGCTGGCTTCCATCCGCGACATGACGGTGACCTACCGCCGCGACGGCAACGAGGTGGCGGCGCTGAAGACTATCAGCCTCGACATCGTCGCCGGTGAACGCCTCGCTATCCTCGGCGAAAGCGGTTCGGGCAAGAGCACGCTGGCATTGGCGATTGCCGGGCTGTTGCCGCGGTCTTCCCGGATTGAAGGCCGCATTGACTGGCTCTTGCCATCGTCGCCATCCTCTTTTGCCAAGGGACCCCCCGGCGGCCGAGACATCGGCTTCGTCTTCCAGGATCCGTCCGCCAGCCTCGATCCCGTCATGACTGTCGGCAAGCAGATCGCGGAAGTGGCATACACACATCTCGGCCTGACATGGTCGCAGGCGTACGCGAAGGCAAAGAGCTTGCTTGAACGGGTTCGCCTGCCGGACCCGGACTCAGCGCTACGGGCCTTCCCGCATCAGCTCTCTGGCGGCCAGAAGCAGCGCGTGGCGATCGCCGCCGCGATTGCGGCGGGTCCGAAATTGCTGATCGCCGACGAGGCGACCAGCGCGCTCGACACCATCGTGCAGGCCGAGATCGTCGCCTTGATCCGGCGGCTGGTGGCAGAGGACGGCATGACGCTGCTGTTCATCAGCCACGACATCGCGCTGGCAGCCGAGCTTGCCGAACGCATTGCAGTGTTCCGTTATGGTGAACTGCTCGAGCTCGGCCCGACGGCACAGATCGTCGGTGCGCCAACCCAAGCCTATACGCGTACGCTGCTCGATGCCCATATCGGCCTCGACGCCACGCCGCTGCTCAACCGAGCCGGGCTCGACGCGTGAGCTTGCTCACGGTTTCCAACCTCACCAAAAGCTACCGTCGCGGCGGCAAGACCATTGCCGCCGTCGACGATGTCTCCTTTCATATCGACCCCGGCGAAACGCTGGCGCTGGCAGGACCGTCCGGCAGCGGCAAATCGACGATCGCGCGGCTGGTGCTGCGGCTGATCGAACCGGATGCAGGCCGTATCGAATTCGAAGGCAATGATTTCCTGGCTTTGAGTGGTGCAGCACTCAGGGCGCGACGCGCCCGCCTGCAGATGGTGTTCCAGGACCCGCTTGCCGCCTTCAACCCGCGCGCCACGGTGGCGCGTGTGCTCGACGACCCCTTGCGTATCCATGGAATCGCCGCCCGCGCCGAGCGCCCGCGCCGCATCGCCGCCTTGCTGGAGCGCGTTGGGCTGACCGCTGATATCGCCCTGCGCGCCATCCATGAAATCTCCGGCGGCCAGCGGCAGCGCGTCGCCATCGCTCGCGCCATCGCGACAAAGCCGTCGCTGATCGTGCTCGACGAAGCGGTGTCGGCGCTCGATGTCTCGGTGCGTGGGCAGATCCTTGAATTGCTGCTCGATCTGCAACGTCAGGAACGGATCGCCTATCTCTTCATTTCACATGATCTCGGCGTCGTCCGGGCGATCGCCCACCGCATTGTCCTCCTCGACGTCGGCCAGGTTGTCGAGAGCGGCGATGCCCGGACCGTCATCGACGCGCCGCAATCTGCCATCGGCAAAGCTTTGGTGGCGGCCGCGCCAAAATTGAACAGGACCCGAACATGATCCCGAACCGAAGGACCGCGCCGGCGAAAAGCGAAATCCGGTTTTCGGCCCAAGATCATGGTCAAACTACAAACCAGGACCCAACATGACCGACCCCAAAGCCAGAGCCGAAAAGCTGTCGCGCGAACTAGATTCCGCCTTTCGCAACCGCGCCGATCTCTATCGTCTGTTCCTCGAAGAACTGACCGGAGAGCTAGGCGCGGAACGAGCCGAAGCGATCATGATCCGCGCCATCGAACAGCGTGGCAAGGAAGTGGCCGCGGCCGCCTTCGCCAGCTTCGGCGCCAACGATGCGCGCGCGATCGGAGAAGCTTTCCTGGCCATCAGCCCTGACGGCGGCCGCATGTATCCAACCGATGTCGAACGCAGCGAGAACCGCATCGCCTTCAAGGTCAAACGCTGCCCGCTGAAGGACGCCTGGGTCGAGGCCGGGCTCAGTGACGAGAAACTTGCCACGCTCTGCCGCATTGCCGGCGCCTTCGACCGCGGCCTGTTCGAGGCGACGGGCGTGCGTTTCGACAACGTCACCTGGACGCCAGGCCACGGCTCCGGCTGCTGCCACATCGCGCTGACCAACAGGGCCGGCGATCAGGAGGCAGACGATGCTGGACGCGCCTCACCGAACTGAAGGACGTCGGCAACGCCGACGCTGTTCGAAAGAAGCCTGACAAGATGACAGTCGGGCCCTTGCTCTGATCGGGTGCGCGAATCGGCGGACAACGCCTCATTGAGGGGAGACGACAATGCATGTCGTGACATTGCTGAAGGCCGAGATGTTCGACGTCGAGATCGACGGCAAGCCGGCGTCGATCGCGCAGGCCTTGCCGGACTGGAATCCGCATGACCGGTTCGGCCTGGTGATCGACGATGCGCTTGGTGGTATCGGCGCGACCCATCTGCTGCAGATCGCCATCACCTCATTCTACGACGTCAAACCGAGCCGACGCACCGAACTAACCGTCTACCCGGAAATCTATGCCTTCCACATCGGCAAGGGCTTCGGTGCGCGCGCGCCCTACGATTTCTGGCCTGCCCGGCGCGAGGTCATCACCTCGCGCGATCACCGCGAGGTTCTCAACGCCATCAATGATCGCGGCATCACCCGGCTGGCCGTTCCCGATCGCCAGCCGCGCGAGGTCGTGCATCGGCCGAAGGAGGTCGACGCGGCGCTCGACCGCATCGCTTCGGCATTCGTCTACAGCGCGTCGGGCCGCGTAGTGGATCCCGATCTCATCATTTCAGGCAACGACAAACGAACAGAATACAATCCCAACAGCGCCTTGCGGCGTCGCTACACCGACAGCCGGCAGGCTTCGGTTTCGACGGTTGCCAAGCCGGTCAAGGAGGTTGATCCGTCCTACCAGGAATGGCTCCGTAAGCGCGAGCACGACCTGACCAGCGAGGAACGCGCCTTCGTCGAACGCCGCCGCCAAGAGTTGAGAAAGGACGGCGTCGTCAGCGAATCTTATCGGCGTGTCGATGTCCGCGAAGCCTTGATGCGCCTGGCATCGGCCGGGATCGGTTGAGCCTTCGTTCGATCAGTAGCCGACGGTGAAGCGCTGCCTGACGTGGGCCGGCTTTTCGATCTCGTCGACCATGACGATGGCGTAGTCCTCGAACGAAATGCTGCTGCCCTTGTCCGAAGCAAGAAGCGTGTCCTTGCCGAGGCGGAATTGGCCGGTGCGCTCGCCAGGAATGAACATGGCGGACGGCGACAGGAACGTCCAGTCGAGGTCACCGACGGTCTTCAGCCTGTCCAGGAAGTCGGTGCCCTTCTGCGCTTCAGCCTTGTAGATCGCCGGGAATTCCGGCGTATCGACCAGAAGCTTGCCGGGCGCGACTTCGAGACTGCCGGCACCCCCGACAATGAGATAGCGCTTCAGCCCGGAGGCGCGCACGGCAGCGATCAGCGCGTCTGCATCACTGTCCAGAAAATGCACGGCGCTGATCACCACATCATGGCCGCGGATCAGGTTGGCGAGACCTTCCTTGTCGAAGACATCGCCCTTCCTGGCTGTCACGCCCGGCAGCGCCGCGATCCTTTCCGGGTTACGGGCGATGCCGGTGACCGTGTGGCCGCGATCGGAGAGTTCCCTGAGAAGGCGCGAACCGACAGCGCCTGATGCGCCGATGAGAGCGACTTTTGCCATGTCTTTTCCGTTTCCTTGTTGGAGATTGCTGGCGGATGGATCATGCCGCGATGTGGGCGACGAGGTTGTCGAAGCTGCCGAACAATGCATTCGAACCGATGAGCCGGGGCGCGTCGTTGCGCACGACCGCCAGAGCGGGCACGCCATCGGCATGCAGGCGCTGGAACAGCGCGCGGCCACGGCCGACCAGCTCGTGGTGGGCCGTCATCAGCTCTTCCGTCGGCGCCTTCAGCAGGTTGCCGGCGCCCCTCATGCCGGCGGCGGCGAGCACCTGGGCAACGCCGTCGATCGTCACGATATCGCGGCCGTCGACATAGCGCGCCCGCTGGATCGCCTTCAGCGCGAAAAGCCTACGGCAGGGATCTTCCAGTCCGGCAGCACTGATGCCGAGTGTGGCGGCGTGGGAGTCCAGCAAGGTGCCGCGGACATTGAGGACGTTGTGTTGATAGGCCTGCGTGAACTTCTGTCCGGTGAGCCGCTCGATGCGCTGATCGTTCGCCCAGGCGTGGGCGGCAAAACCTTCATCCATCGGACGCGCGCCGGCACCCGAGAACAGGCCGGTCGGCAGCAGCTCGACACGCACGTCGCCGGCCGAGAGCTTGTGCAGCATCGGGGTGGCGCCATAGCACCAGCCGCAGAGCGGATCGAAGAGGTAGGTCACTTCTGAATTGCTCACCATCGCTGCCATCCCGGTGCGGAAAGACCGGCCACCGACCGGTCGAATGTGTTGGCGCATCCATGACAGGCGACAGCCTTGCGATAAACAGCGTCCAATAATACAAACTGTCTGATCCAGTCAGACAAAAGGCTGTCGCGTTGGCCGAACTTCTGAACCTCAATCGTCTTGCCTACTTCACCACGGTGATGGAAACCGGCTCGTTCACCGCAGCGGCTGACCGGCTTGGTGTTGCCAAGGCGGTGGTCAGTCACCAGATCGGCAAGCTCGAGGAGGAACTGGGCGCGACGCTGCTGCAGCGCACCACACGGCGCGTCACGCCGACCGAAGAAGGGCGCCTCTTCTATGATCGCGCGATGATCATCCTTCGCGAGGCTGAGGCGGCCTATGGCGAAATCTCGCAAGGAGCGGTCGAGCCGAGCGGAACGCTGAAGCTGACCGCGCCGCTAGACTACGGCACCAAGATCGTGGCCCCGGTCATGGCCGCCTATTTGAAGGCCTATCCGCATATGCGCGTCGAGGCGATCTTCGACGACGCGGTCAGCAATCTGGTGGACGAGCAGATCGATCTCGGCATCCGCGTCGGCTGGCTCGCCGATTCCTCCAACCAGGCGCGTCGCCTGGGCACGATACGCCAGACCGTGGTGGCGAGCCCCGCCTTCGCGGCAAGCCTGCCGCCCGACGTCAGCCCACGCCAGGCAAGATCGCTGGCCTGGGTCGGCAACGCCCAACTGCGCGGCATCGGCCAATGGCTGTTTACCAGGGATGGTGAAACAGTTTTGACCGAACTCAATCCGATCATCATGTGCGACAAGAGCCCCGCCGCCCATGCCTGCGCGCTCGCCGGCATCGGACTGGGCGTATTTCCCGACTACAGCGTCAGCGACGACATTTCCGAGGGACGGCTGGTGCCGGTGTTTACCGACTGGAGCTTACCCACCGGCGGCATCCATGCCGTCTTTCCGCCGGCCCGGTTCCGGCCCGCCAAGGTGCGCGCCTTCGTCGACTTGCTCGCGGCGGCCGAGAAAAACCGATCGCGCGGCCGCACCATGGCGTGACGCCAATACGGCGATCTGCTGCAGGACGCTGCAACAGGGGGGTAATTTCGGTCGCATAGAAAATGTCAGTGACAACTTACATCAATGGGAGATTCGACGGCATATGCTCCAAAAGCGCAACGCCCGCCGGCTTTTGGCCTGACGGGCGTTTTGTTGATTTGGTTGCTGGAACAGGCTTAGTCTTATTTGTCCTACTGCGTCGACTATGGTTCCTTGCGGGGCGCTGATGAGGGGAGTTCCATGGTCACGGTCGGCCGGACACAAAAACAGCCCGGGCTGGGCCGGGCTGTTTTAATTTGGTTGCGGGGACAGGATTTGAACCTGTGACCTTCAGGTTATGAGCCTGACGAGCTACCGGGCTGCTCCACCCCGCGTCAACTAGAAGTAAGCGCAAGCCTA